>CALMVM010000050.1 GCA_937873255.1 uncultured Verrucomicrobiota bacterium
CGCTGTGGAAGCGCAACCGCGTGCGGATCGCCGGCGCGCGGCGGCAGAGCGCGGAGGCGCTGTTCGGGGTGTTGCGCGCGCGGCATACGCTCTACCGGGAGGTGCTGGTGTGGAGCCTCGTGGGACTGACGCAGATTTTCGCGGTCAGCTTCAACGCCGGGGTGCTCGGGGCGATGACGGCGCGGCACCTGTTCCACGACCTGGACTTCGGCTGGGAATCGACGTGGCTGAACGCGGGGCAGGTGTCGTCGGCGACGCGGACCATTGCCGCGCCGTGGTCGTGGCTAGTCAAGCCCGGTTATCCCGACGCCGCGCAGGTCACCGGCAGCCAGAACCGCAAGCGCGACAGCGGCCGGCTCACCAGCGAAAGCCTCAAGTCGTGGAGCCAGTTCCTTTTCGGCGTGGTGATCGTCTACGGGCTCTTGCCGCGCCTTTTATTGATGGCGCTGGCCGCCCGCGCGGGACGCTCGACCTTGAGGAAACTCGCCTTCGGCGACGGCCGTTCCGCGCTGACGCTGGGCCGGCTGCTCACGCCGACGGTGCAGACCTACGGCGTGACACCCGTCGCCGCGTTGCCCATCGCCGGGTCGCCTATCCCATCCGCCGCCCCACCGTCCCGGCAATCAACGCCGCTCGTCACGCCGAAACGCGCCACCCCGCAGGGGCTGCTCGTGTTGAACCTGACCGGTTGCCCCTTCGACGCTCCCGCCGCCGCCACTGCCAGCGGACGCGCGAGCAATGCAGCCGCCGCGTCCGTCTTCGAGGCCGACCCCGCCGACGAGGAAGCGGAGCAACGCGCCTACGCGACGTTGGGCGCGCGGGCCGCCGACGCGCCGGACGCGGAGGTGTTCGCGCTGCTGGCATCGTGGGTGCCGCCGATGATCGCCACGCAACTCTCGCTCGACGAGTTGCGCGGCGCCGTCGGCCCGGGGCGATTGGTGACGCTCGTGCTCGTCGGCAAGCCCGCGCCGGACGGCACGTTCAAGGTCGTGCGGCCGACGGACCGGGAGTTGTGGATCAAGGCCGTGCAGACGCGCGGGGATGCGTTCCTGGCGCTGCCGTGAGATTGACGGGCCGGACGGGAATCGTTACTTTTCGGCCATGTCCATCGACCAACTGACCGCCGAGGCTTTGGCGCTGCCGCCGGAGGAGCGTGAAACTCTCGTGCAGACGCTTCAGGAAAGTCTTTCCAATGAGGAGGAGGAACATATGGATCCGGAATACCTGCATGAAATACAGCGTCGGGCTGAAGAGATGAGAGCAGGCGTCGTGCAAGGAATTCCGCACGAAGAAGTCATGCGAGAAGTGCAACGCATCATCGAATGCGATTGACCGACCATCCTGAAGCGCGGGCAGAACTACTGGAGGCCGCGCGGTTTTATCGACGGAGCGGCCCGGCGCTCGTCAAGCGTTTTCGTGACGAGATTGCTCATGCCATCGCAGCGATCCAGGAACATCCCGAGCGTTGGCGACTGGTTGCGGCCAATGTCCGTTGCTACCGACTGACACATTTTCCGTATACGATCCTGTATAGTGTGACGGCGGATGGCTTGGAGGGTTTCGCCTACAAACACCACAGCCGTCGCCCGGACTATTGGCGGGGGCGGCTGACCGATTGATGCCCACGCCGCCCGTCCCCAGTTTCGCCGTGCTCGGCGTGGTCAACGAGGGCAAGACCTCCGTCGTCGCCACGCTCAGCGAGGACCCCAACGTCACCCCTGACCCGACGCCGGGTGCCACCGCGCGTTGCGAGGCGTTCCCCATCAAGATCGACGGGCGCGAGGTGTTGCGCCTCTACGATACGCCCGGATTCCAGAACTCCGTGCGCGCGCTGGCGTGGTTCCGCGAACAATCCAAGACCCAGCCGCCCGGCACGGACCTCCTGACGCTCTTTCGCAAGACGCACGCGGCCAACCCGCACTTCGCCAACGAGTGCGAACTCTTCCGCCCCATCGTCGAGGAAAACGCGGGTATCCTCTACGTCGTGGACGGCTCCTCGCCCATCGGCCAGAACTACCGCGCCGAGATGGAGATGCTCTGGCTCTCGGGTCGGCCGCGCATGGCGCTCATCAACCACAAGGACGCCGACGACGACTACACCGCCGCGTGGGAGACCGAACTGGGCAAGTTCTTCAACCTCAAGCGCCGTTTCAACGCCCACCGCGCCACGCAACGCGACCGTCTCGACCTCCTGCGCGCGCTCCAGCAGATCGACAGCCGGCCGGAATGGAAGTCCGGTTTCGAGACCGCCGTCGCGGCTTTCGAGCAACGCTGGGTCCAGCGCCGGCTCGACGCCGCGCGCACGGTGGTCCGCATGGCGGGCGACTGCCTCGGCTACGTCGAAAAAGCCAACTACGAACACGAGGCCGAGGTTCCCGGCATCAAGCGCCGGCTGGAGGTCGATTACCAGAAAAACGTCGTCGGCATCGAACGCCGCGCGCACGAGCGGCTGCTGACGATCTACGCGCATCCCGTCGCCCTCGAAGAACTCGCCGGGCTCGACGTGGGTCTCTTCCACGAGGCGACCTGGCAGACGCTCGGCCTGACGCGCGACCAACTCGTCTGGGCCGCGACGGCCGGGGGAGCCACGGCGGGCATCGCCATCGACGCGATGGCCGGTGGGCACACCCTGCTGGCGGGCACGGTCATCGGCGGTCTCCTTGGTGGGGCGGGGGCGTTCTTCGGCGGCAAGCGGTTGGGCGAGGTGACGTTCGACCTGCCGGGCGCGAGCCGGTTGCCCGCGTGGCTGGCCCCGCGCGGCAAGCTCGGCGGCCAGCAGCTCCAGGCGTCGTGCCGCAACGTGGATTTCGTGTTCGTGCTGCTCGACCGGGCGCTGCTCCTGTACGCGGCGCTGGTCAACCGCGCGCACGCCCGGCGCGACGCGATCCGGCTCGGCGCATCGGAGGACGGGGTCAAGGGATACACGCACGAATGGTCGCGCGAGGCACGCGGCGTGTGCCTTGAATTCGCGGCGTCCCGGCGCGACCGCTGGCGCAAGCTGCCGTGGAGCCGGCGCGGCAAGGAGGAGATCGAGGAAGCGTTTTTCCAGCAGGTCGACGGAGCGTTGCAGCGGATCGGCGAACGGTGAATGGTGACCGGTAATTTTGCCCCAAGCGCACCGATGAATCTCCGCGTCCTTCTTCCGATCCTGTCGGGCTTGCTCCTGCTGCCGCTCGGGCTGTCCGCGCAGGAGAAAGACGACACGCTCCGGCCGCTCTCGCCGGACGCCATGCCGACACCCACGCCGACGCCGGCCAACCCCGTGCCCGTCGCGTTGGGCAACGAGCTGACCGCGTTCGTGAAGGATGAACTCTCCGCCCAACAGCAGGACGACGCGGCGAAGGTCGCGCGGTTTTACGCGTTCCCGCTGGAAGACGAGGGCAGGCCGGTCGCGGCCGGCGAATTCCGGCGCGCGTGGAGCGACTACTCGCGGGCGTTCGGCCACCGCACGCTCGAAACGATGAACGTCCGTTTCCTGAGCTACGACGCCGCGACCGACGTGGCCGAACTCCAGCAGACCTTCGGCATCGAGACGCAGCCGCTCGGCCACGCCGACACGGAGCGTAAGTTGATCGTGCGCCAGTTGCGAGTCGTGCGCGCCGGCAAGCCCGCGCGGGCCGTCGACCGGCGGTTCACGGTGAAGGAATTCTGGACGTACGACACGCGGCTCTCGGAGCCCGACCATTTCCAGCCCGGCCACCCGCCGACGCATCTGGCCGACGGCATTTCATACACCGGCGGCGTGCGCGAGGCGGTCAACGCGATCATCCGTCAGGACCGCGCCAATTATTACACGGCCGGCAAGGAAGGCCGCGACGCGGACGACGAAGCGTGCGCGTATTTCGACGATCCCACGCACCGCGACCTGCTCTACAAGGCGCGCCTCAAGCTCATCCCCGACACGCCGGCCACGCTGGAGGCGATCCTGCACGGCACGCCGCGCGTGCGGGTGTCCTTCAGCGATAATCTGCGCGGCGAAAACCGCGACGGTTACCCGGTCCTCAACGTCGGCGTGCTCGACAAATGAGGAACGCCCCGCGAACCTCCGGCATGCGCGTCCTCTCTCCGCTTTTCGTCGCCTGCGCGCTGCTGGCCACCGGTTGCGCCGGGCCGTCCGCACGGACCCCGGCGAACGCGGCTAGTTACCGCGTGATCTGGGACGCACGCCGCCCCGCCGAGAAAACCGCGCTGGCCGCCGTTGCCTCGCCGCCCGTGCGTGTGGGCGCGGGGGAAATCCGTGTGCGGACGGATTCGCAACGCGCCGAGGAAACCGGCCGGCGTTCCCGGAGTTCCGGGCGCGTTTGTCGCCGACGGCCCAACGCGGCGTCGTCGAACTGGTGACGCATGTCAGCGTGCTGGAAGCCGAGCGCAATAAAAAAGGCAAGCTCAAGGTCCACAAGCGGTTCATCGGCGCGCTGTTGCCGATCCGTCCCGGCGAGACGCTTCTCGTCAGCGGCCCGGCCGACCCGATCACGGTCGAGGTGCGGCTGGAGCCGACCGTCCAACCAAGGTAGGGATGGCTCTCCGAGCCGTCCGTAGATTTTCCGGCGAGGCACCGCGTGCGCACGTTGGTTTCCCAAGCCAATTCACGGACGGTTCGGAGAGCCATCCTTACGTTGGTTGGACGGTCGGCCACTGGCGCGGCCTGTTTGGAAAGCCGCCGGCCCGTTAGCCCCCTGGATGCGTGATGGATGGAGGGGGAGTGCTCATGACCCGAACCGGGCGGTCCTTGGATCGGTCGGTCGTCGTGGTGGTGGTATTGGTGGACGTAGCCGGGGGCGGGGTGGTGTGGCAACCACCGACGAACATAGCCGTCAGCAGCACGCCGACGGCTGCCACGGCGGTCAGCCGGGAAGAAAAGGGACGTGGTTTCATGAGGATCGTTTCAACGTGGACACGGAACGGCGGCGAGTGTAGGCGCTTCGGACCGTCGAACGCAAGCCGCCAGAACGTCGAATTTTACGAACGTCACAGCCGGGGTTCCTGCCCGGCGAGCATGGACTTGAAATCCCCGCGCTCGCGCAACGGACCCCACACGGGGTCGAACCGCAGTTGCCCGTAGTCGGGTCCGCCGGGCAGGAACTTCAGGCGCGTCAACAAACCCATCGCCGCGTCCGGCTCGCCGACCCACGCGTGGATCAGCGCCAGTGTGCCGAGCACGGCGGGGCCGTCCATCGCGTCGGTTTCCACCGGCCGCAGTTCGGCGGCGCGCTGGCCTTCGCGCAGGGCGTCTTCCTTGCGCCCGAGCCCGGCGTCCGCGAGTCCGAGCAACGCGAGCGCCCCGGCGTCGTCGGGGTGTTGCGCGACCTTGGCGGCGGCGGCCGTGCGGGCGGTTTCCAGGAGCGTGCGCGTGCGTTCGGCGTCGCCCCGGGCGCGCGCGATGAAGACTTCCAGCCACACGCGCGGGGTCATCTCACCGTTGAAACCGGGGTATTCCTCGCCGTGAAATCCTGCCGCGACCGTTGCCGCCTCGTCGGGCCGGCCGTCGTAGAGCGCGGCGCAGACGCGCGTGTAGGTCGCCGCGCCGTTGGGATCGTAGCCGGCGGGCAGTTGCGCGAGGACGGCGCGGGCCTGGTCGGTGCGGCCCGCCTCCAGCAGAACCTCCGCTTTCAACAGCCGGAAATAATCCGCGTACGCCGGCAGCCGGCCGGCGGCGGTGTCGACCGTCGTGAGAAATTCCCGGTAGAGCCGCAGCCGGTCGTAGAGCACGAGTTGTTCGGTGACGACATCGTAATTGGTCGGGTCCAGCGCCGTGGCGCGTTCCTGGTTGCGGCGGGCGTCGTCCCAACGGCCCTCGCGCCGGTCGAGGTAGGCGAGCCGCAGGAGAACTTCCGCGCTGTTGGGCAGGGCGGCGCGGGCGGTGGCGAGTTCGCGGCGGGCCTCGGCGTAATCGTGCGGTCCGCGATAGAGCCAGAGTGCGCGGGCGAGGTGGGCTTCCCCGAGGTTGGGTTGGAGGCGCAGGGCGGCATCGGCGGCGCGTTCGAGCAGGGCGAGACGCGCGGGCGTGGCGTCGAGGCCGGTAAAGTAAAGGTCGTTGTGGGCCTTGGCCGCCAGACAGTGGGCGAGCGCGAAATTGCCGTCGCGCGCCAGGGCGTCGTCGAGCAGGCGAATCGCCCGAAGGAGGGTCTCGCGCCAATCGGCGGTCTGCGTGTACGTGGCGATCTGCTCCTTGGCGCGCAGGTACAGGTCGTACGCGGCGAGGTCCGCCGTGGGACGGGCGTCGATGGCGGCCTTTTCGGAGGAGGATAACTTCGCGCGCAGGTTGTCGGCGATGCGCTCGGCGATCTCGCTCTGGATGTGGAAAATGTCGGCCAGGTCGTTCTCGTAACGGTCGGCCCAGACCTCGCGGTCGGTGCGCGCATCGATGAGCTTGGCCGTCACGCGCACGCGGGCGGCGACGCGCTGCACGCTGCCTTCGAGCAGATGCGTGACGCCGAGGGCCTGCGCGATGTCGCGCACGTTGCCCGCGTGCGTCGGCACGTACGCCATCACCGAGGTCTGGCTGATGACCTTCAGGTCGGCGATGCGCGACAGGTCGGTGAGGATTTCGTCCTGCACGCCCTCGGCGAAATACCCGTTCTCCGCGTCGCCCAGGTTCTTGAAAGGCAGCACGGCGATGGATTTTTCCAGGGATGCCGCCGGGGCGGGTTCCGTCCGCGCGCCGCCGTTTCCGAAGCGCCGCCACGCGCCGAACGCCGCCCCCGCCAGCACCAGCACCGCGACGAACGCCACCAATGCCGGCCCCGCGAAACGCCGCGCGCCGCGCGCCGCCGGCGTCGGCGCGGGCACGACCGCCGACCCGCCGCCGGGCAGGGAGGGATCGATCTCCCGGCGGCAGGCCTGGAGAGCCTCGAGGAGTTCGCGCGCGCTGGCCGGACGGTGGTCGGGATCGACCGCCAACACGCGCCGGAGCAGTTCGACGACCGGGGCCGGCACGTGGCGCGCCGCGAGCGAGCTGACCGGCAGGTTCGCGCGGGCGGGGTGGTCGCGCAATTCGTCGAAGGTGCGGCCGGGGAAGGGCGTGCGGCCCGTCAGCGCGTACCACAGCGTCACGCCGAGCGAATACAGGTCCGAGCGCGCGTCCACCGACCCTTGCCCGAATTGCTCCGGGCTGGCGTACGCCGGCGTGCCGACGAAGCCACCGTGCGTCAGGTCCGCGTCGCCGGCGGTGGGCGTGACGGCTTTCGCCAGCCCGAAGTCCACGACCTTGACCTGCCCTTCGCCGGCCGTGAGCATGAGGTTGCTCGGCTTCCGGTCGCGGTGGACCAACCCGCGCGCGGCCGCCGCCACGAGCGCCGCCGCCACCTGCGAGGCAATCCCCAGCGCCGCGCCGGCCGGCAGGGGGCCGTCGCGCCGGACGCGTTGTTCGAGCGTCTCGCCCTCGACCAGTTCCATCGCGTAGAAACAGCGTCCGGCGTCGCTCTGCACGCCGAACTGGTAGATGTCGGCGGCGTTGGGGTGGCGCAGGGAGGCCGCCGCGCGCGCCTCGCGCAAAAAACGTTCGCGCACGGACCCGCCGGCGGCGTTGATGACCTTCAACGCCACGGGGCGGTGCAGCACGCGGTCGAGCGCGCGGTAGGTCACGCCCATCGCGCCGCGCCCGAGTTCCCACGGCGCGCCGTCGGGGTGCCGCACGACCTCGAAGTCGCCGAACACCAAACCTCCCGGCGCTTCGGCGACCGTGTTGCTGCCCGACGCCACCGCCGGAGTGGGCTCGGCTCCTTCCTCCAAACCGCCGCGCAACAGGCACACGTAGCAATCGTCGCCCTCGCGCAACGGCTCGCGGCATTGCGAGCAGGCGCAGGCTTCCGCCGGTTGCGGTGATGGGTTGCCCATGGTGGGGTCGGTGACCGGTCAGCGCGTCGTCATGACCCGCAAAAACTCGCGCAGTTCGTCGTCCACCTCGCGGTCGGCGCCCACGGTGCGGCGCAATTCGGCGCGCAGGGTCGCGCGGTAACGCGCCCGCAGGGTTTCGATCTGACGCCGCACCGACTCGGTGGACAACCCGAGCCGGGCGGAGAGTTCGTCGTCGCCGGGCAGCGGCCGGACGGTGCCGCGCACGAACACCTGCAAGGCGTCGAACAACGTTCCCCGGCCCTCGGACGCGTATTCGGCGGCGAGACGGTCGAGGGCGGTGCGCAAAAGCGTCACCGCCCACTGCCGCTCGAACACCCGGTCCTCGGACGTTGAACCGCCGCCGGGGGCGGCGCTGTTTTGAAAGAGCGTCTCGGCCGCCGCCACATCCGCGTCGGGCAGGAGGGAAGGAGGTTGGTC
>CALMVM010000051.1:0-5451 GCA_937873255.1 uncultured Verrucomicrobiota bacterium
CCATCAGGCCGCGGGAGATGAGGCTGGTGATGGCGTTGTCCTCGTTGATCGCATCCTGGACGCCGGCGATGATCTTGCCGTGGTTGTCGCGGGCTTGGTAGGCGTAGGTGTACATGGCAGCGGGGAAAGGAGAAAGTTCGTTTGGGCCGAAGGCGGCCGGCAATGAACTAAGCAACTCCCTTGCCAAACACGGAACTCGGAACGCGGAACTCGGAACGGCAGCAGCCGGAAGGAGAAACGACGGCTAGCAAAGCGGGCGGATGGGACCGGCCATAGGATCGACCCGACCCGGGTTTTCCATCATCCCTGCGTCCGCCACGGCTTTTCTTCCGCAGTTCTGCGTTTAAAGGAGATCTTCCGCCGTCACGCTCGTTTTCTCGCGGCTGCCGAGCAGGCGGGCCTGGTCGATGATCGCCTGACGGTTCGTGTTGAAACGATAGCCGTAGCAATTCGGGCATGTCGGCACCCGCCGGGTCACGATTGAGTCGCAGCCCTCGCAAATCTTGTAACGGCCCGGCCGTGCGACGATCCCGGCCGCCTGCCGGACGCGTTCGGGATCGGGAACGGGCGGCGGGACGGGAGTTTCGTTCATGGTGGACGGGGCGGGAAACGCGTCCAATATCGCCCCGTACCCCCTTGCATTTCAAGGGGGCGGAGCCGATTTGTATGCCGGTGCGCGCCGCCTCCGAATACGCCGAACTGCCCAGCCCCGCGCCCGGCGCGTCGTGGGCGCTTGCGCTCTGGCAGGCGTACGACCCCGCGAGCAAGGTGGACCTCCACGCCACCGCCGTGGCCGTGGAAGGCGTCGGACTGTATTTCGTGGACCCGATCCCCCTGCGGCCGGCGGCGATGTCCGAACTCCTCGCGCAGACCGCCGGCCTTCGCCCCGCCGGCGTGCTCGTGACCAACGGCAACCACGCCCGCGCGGCAGCGGATTTCGCGTGCCGGTTCGGCGTTTCGCTGTGTGCGACGGCCGCGGCGGCGGAAGCGGCCGACCTGGAAACCGACGAGACGATTCCCGCAGAAGGCGGGCCGGTGTTCGGCGGGGCGTTCGAGGCGATCCCGCTGCCGGGCGCGGTGGCGGGGGAGGTGGCGTTTTACCGGGAGGACGGCGGCGGGCTGGCCGTTGTCGGCGACGCGCTCATCCACCTGGACAAATATGGGTTCGCCATCCTGCCCGACAAATACTGCGGACATCCCAAGGAACTCCGCCGCTCGCTGGCCCGCCTGGCGGAGAGAAAATTCTCAACGGTGACATTCGCCCACGGCGAGCCGCTAGTGGGTCGGGCGGGCGAAAGGTTGCGCGCTTTGCTCGAAAAATGATTTCTCCGATGCCCAACTCTCAGCAAGACGCGGTCGAAATAGGCCAAACCGGAGCGGAATGGCTGGAGATTGGAACGTTTGCCTCATGCCCTGTGAATGTTTATAGCAAGAAGGACGGAATCTCCGTGATCTGCGATGGTCCGACCGTTGCTGGATATCCGGCATCGTTCGCCCTCTATATCGCCGAAGCGCGTCTTGATTGCTTTTGCAGCGCTTTGGCCGAAGTGATTTTGCAAATCGGATCAACTCCCGATAACTCACAATGAATCTTCGAGAAATACAGGACGCCGTCTCTGCTCTCGCGCCCGAGGATTTTTTTGGGTTCCGAACGTGGTTTAATGAATTTGCCGCAGGTTTTTGTAACCAGACCTCGCCTCGTGAAGATCACATCCGGTTACTGCGAGAGCGGTTAGACCACCACCGGAAACATCCCGAAGACGTCGTCGCTTGGGAGGAAGTTAAGGCGAGGATTCTTGCTTCACGGCGAGATCACCAAAATTAAACCTGTGACCACGCTCGCCGCCCGCCTCGCCCCTGTCAGCCGCACGCTGACGTTCATCCGCTTCTCGCACACGGTCTTCGCGCTGCCGTTCGCGCTGGGGTCGATGCTCGCGGCCTCGCACGGGCAGCCGGGGTGGCGCATTTTTGGGTTGGTCCTGTTGTGCATGGTGTCCGCTCGCACGGCGGCGATGGTTTTCAACCGTCTCGCCGATTGGGAGATCGACAAGAAAAACCCGCGCACCGCCGGGCGGCACCGGCTGATGCCGCGTCCGGCGGCGGTCGCGCTGCTGATCGTCAGCGCGGGCGCGTTCGTGGCGACGACCTATTTCATCAACGCGCTCTGCTTCGCGCTGTCGCCGGTGGCACTCCTGATCGTGTGTTTTTATTCGCTGACAAAACGGTTCACCGACTACACCCAACTCTTCCTCGGGTTGGCGCTGGCAGTGTCGCCCGTCGGCGCGTGGCTGGCGGTGCGCGGGCAGTTCGATTGGGCCCCGCTCGTGCTGGCGGGAGCGGTGTTGTTGTGGGTGGCGGGGTTCGACCTGATCTACGCGACGATGGACTACGACTTCGACCGCGCCGCCGGGCTGCGTTCGCTGGTGGTGCGCTGCGGCGTGCCGGGCAGCTTGCGGCTCGCGCAGGGGCTCCACGCGGGGGCGTTCGTGGGGTTGGCGGCGTTCGGCGTGGCGGCGGCGATGGGAGTCATTTATTTCGCCGGGCTCGCGCTCGTGCTCGGGGCGTTTTTTTACGAACACCGCAGCGTCGCCGGACCCGCGCCGCTGGACGTGGGCGCGGTCAACAAGGCGTTCTTCAACGCCAACGCGTTTGTCGGGCTGGTGTTCGTGCTCGCCGTGCTCGCGGACGAGTTGCGCCGGTACGGCTGAAATTTCGATGGGTCCAGCGGGCGGGGCCCGTCCGAAAAAGGGGAGTATGACAACTCCTCGCAACCCCCTCGCGGGTTCCCGGCGCTTCGCCGTCGGACTCGCCGCCGTCGCCACCGCCGCGTTTTTGCCCGCCCTCGCGCAGGCCGAACCCAACGCGCAGATGCAGGAAGTGCTCAGCGCCTACGGCAAGCTCAGCCCGGTGCCGATTGAGAAGACCACTCCCGTCGTCGCCAAGGCCGCGCCGACCCTCGCCACGGCGGTCAAGGCCGTCATGCTCAAGGACGGCAAAAAAGCGCCGGCGTTCACCGGCACGACCAAGGACTTCAAGATCGACGCGGGCGGCCACAAGGTCGATGCCCGCGCGTACATCCCCGCCGGCGACGGGCCGTTCCCGACGGTTCTCTACATCCACGGCGGCGGCTGGGTGATCGGCAGCGTCGATTCGTACGACGCCTCGCCGCGCGCGTTGTGCGAGCAGGCAAAGGTCGTGGTGATCTCCACGGACTACCGGCAGGCTCCGTCGGACCGCTTCCCGGCGGCGCACGAGGACACGTTCAACGCCTACAAGTGGGTGCTCGCCAACGCCGGCCAGTACAAGGGCGACACGAAGAAGGTCGCCGTCGCCGGGGAGAGCGCGGGCGGCAACATGGCGGCGGAGATCTGCATCCGCGCCAAGCAGGAGAACATCCAGATGCCGGTCCACCAGCTTCTCATCTACCCGGTGGTGGGTTATGCCTTCGAGACGCAATCCTACAAGGACAACGAAACGACCAAGCCCCTGAGCGCCGAGGGCATGAAGTGGTTCTTCAAGCACTATCTGAACAAGCCCGAGGAGGGCAACGATCCGCGCATCAACCTCACGCAGGTCAAAGACCTCAAGGGCCTGCCGTCGGCCACGATCATCGCGGCGGAGATTGACCCGCTTCTGACCGAGGGCAGGGAGCTCAACGACCGGTTCGAGGCGGCGGGTGTGCCCGTGAAATATAAAATGTTCACCGGGGTGACGCACGAATTCTTCAGCATGGGGGCGGTCGTCAACGAGGGGAAGGAAGCGGAAGAGTTCGCCGCCATCCAGTTGAAAGCGGCGTTTTCCGAGTGACCCGGTATGGCCGGTTGTCGGTTTTGCGCCGTCGTGGGCATCGCTCGCGACGGCGTTTTTCTTTGGTGGCTGGTGACGCGCAAGTTGGTTTGAAAACGCATCTATTTATCTTGATGCGTTGATTTGTCGCTTGCGCCGTGGGGTTGGGTGTCGTAATTTCCCCCCATGTCGGAACACCCGTTCGAACAACTCCTGCGCGAACGCATCGTCATCCTCGACGGCGCGATGGGCACCAACATCCAGACCTACAAACTGGACGAGGCCGCGTACCGGGGCACCCGATTCGCCGACCACCGCATCGACCTGAAGGGAAACAACGACCTCCTGGCGATCACCCGACCGCAGGTGGTCGAGGAGGTCCACGCGGCGTTCCTGAGCGCCGGTGCGGACCTCATCGAGACCAACACCTTCAACGCCACGAGTCTGTCCCAATCCGACTACGGCCTGGAAACGCTCGCCTACGACCTCAACGTCGCCGCCGCCGGTTGCGCGCGCCGCGCCGCCGACCGCGTGCAGGCTGCCGACGGCAAGCGCCGGTTCGTCGCCGGGGCGGTCGGGCCGTTGAGCAAGACGCTGTCCATCTCGCGCGACGTGAACGATCCCGGCGCGCGCGACGTGACCTTCGACCAGGTGCGCGCCGCCTACGCCGAGCAAATGCGCGGCCTGCTCGACGCGGGCGTGGATGTCCTCCTCATCGAGACGATTTTCGACACGCTCAACGCCAAGGCGGCGCTGTTCGCGGCGATGGACCACTTCGACGCGCGTCCCGACCAGCGCGTGCCGCTCATGCTCTCGGGCACGATCACCGACCTGAGCGGACGGACGCTGACCGGCCAGACGGTGGAAGCGTTCTACACGAGCGTCTCGCACGCGCCGCTGCTGAGCATCGGCCTGAACTGCGCGCTCGGGCCGAAGGAAATGCGCCCGTACATCGAGGAACTCGCCCGCATCGCGCCGATCCACGTTTCGTGCTACCCCAACGCCGGGCTGCCCGACCCGCTCTCGCCGACGGGTTTCCCCGAGACCCCCGAGACGCTCGCCCCGCAGATCCGCGAATGGGCCGCACAGGGCTGGCTCAACATCGTCGGCGGTTGTTGCGGGACGACGCCCGCGCACATCCGCGCGATTGCCGAGGCGGTGCGCGATTGCCCGCCGCGTGCCCTGCCGCGCATCCAGCGGAGGCTGCGGCTGAGCGGCCTGGAGGCGCTGGCAGCCTGATTTAGAACCACGAATGCGTCGGCGCGCCCTGACGCTTGAACGCATGGCTGTCGTTGTCGAACACCCACACCTCTCCCGTGCGCGTGTCCTGCACGATGCGACCCTCGACGCCGACCGCGAGGTAGCGGCCGTTGTCACCCGAGACCGTGTGGCGGCCGCCCCACAGCGTTCCCAAGATAAACGCGACGAGTCCCACGCCGATCAGTTTCGTGCGCTCGCCGACCCGGGCCCACAGCCCTTTGACAAAGGAAAGATTGATGGCCATGGCGAAGCCACCCTAGGCGCGCCGGGTCAACTTACAAGCCCCCATCGCAGTCAGGCGACGGCGGCGGCCGTCGTGGCGGCGGCCCCCCGCCCCCCCCCCGCCCCGCGGGGGGGTTTACCCCCCCCCCCCCCCCCCCCCCCCCCCCCCCCCCCCCCCCCCGC
>CALMVM010000051.1:5461-7093 GCA_937873255.1 uncultured Verrucomicrobiota bacterium
GCGTACTCCAACTCAGGGTCACCAGCGCGTACACCCACGGCACGCGGATGCGCATGGCGACGATGTTTTCGCCGGCCCGCACCGGCACGAGCCGGAAGAGGAAATCGCCCCCGTCCACCGGGACTGCCTGCCCGTTGACGGTCGCCTCCCACGAGCGCGACCAGCGGTCGGTCACCAGCAGCCAGCCGTCCGCCGGACAGACGACGCGCAACGACAAGTCGTTGTCATGGTAGGCGAGCACCTGGCAATTGACGGCCTGCGCGGTCGGCGCGCCGACCAGGGTGTCGCGCACGGCGGGCGTCAGGGCGCTGGCGGCGGGGTGGATCAAATCCGCGCGTTCCTGCCGCACGACCGGCAGGGCTCCGATGGCATGCGCCCGTTGCGCGAACGCCTCGTAGACATCCCCCGACGCCGGCACGGTGGGCACGTTCGCTGCGAACCACACCCGCTGCGGCCCGAGCACGTAGGGACGCATCAACCGGTCGAGCCCCCAGTGTTCCTGGTAGAAATTGCGCATGGCCGTGTAGGACGCGAACACGGGCCGGTTGTCGTAGAGGTTGGTGTTGAACCGGGCGACCACGGCGCGGTCGAAGCCTTCCGGGCCCAGGTCGGTGAGCGGTCCGACGGGGCCGGCGGCGACGACCGAGGGTTTATCCTGATGCACGATGTGGCCGGTGAGGGCATACGCGCCGACCATGTCCAACCCGGCGAGCGCCGTGAGTGCGCTTGGCAGGAAACGGCGGAATCCTTCCCGGCGCACCGCCACCAGGCAAACCACGGCCAGCCCGACCCAGGCCAGGGCAGCGTGCCACGGAGCCCAGGGCGAGACCCGTGCCGCCGCCTCGTCGGGCAGTTCGAGGCTGATGTAGACGTAAGCGCCCACCGCCAGCAGCGCGCCGGCCGACGCGGCGACCGCCAGCGGACGCAGGGCCCGGTCCCCGGCGGCGCGGGCCTGCTTCCAGGCGGCGTCGATCCACGCCGTCGCCGGGGCCGCCAGCATCGCGGCGGCGAAGATGAAGAACCCTCGGAAGATCGGCGCGTGCCGGAAATACCGCATGATCGGCACCCCGTCGTAGAGCCACGCGCGCAACGGCAGCAGGCTGCCGGTGGCGGTTCCCAAAAACAGCAGCCCCGTGCCGAGGACCAGCCACATGCGCCAACTGGCGCGTTGCCGCCAGGCCGTCAGGGTGGCGAGCACCGGCACGGCCGCGCCGAGGTAGACCTCGCGCAACGAGATGTCGAACTCCGCCCAGCCCGGCATGCCGTTGAGCGGCGCGAAGACCGGCGTGGCCAGCGCCGTGAACCAGCTCCAGCCGAACTGCTGGTAGAGCACCGTTTCGCGCGGCAGCGGCAGGGTGCGGTGGCTGTAGCCGGCCACCTCGTAGCGGAAGCTGCCGAACGCCGGCGAGAGCACGACGACCCCGACGCCGGCCAGCAGCACCATCGTCAGGACGTACGTGCGCCAATGTTTCCAGCGCGTCGCGTCCGGCAGCCACGCCGGGGCGACCATGCCGACGAACATCGCCGCCGGGATGTGGACGACCGGGTTGCCCGCGAGCGCCGAGAGCCCCCACAGCGCGCCCGCCTCGACCGCCGGCCGCGACAGGATCAGCCGCTGGACGCTGCCGGCGA
>CALMVM010000051.1:7103-11414 GCA_937873255.1 uncultured Verrucomicrobiota bacterium
CGCCCGGTCGTCATCGCAACGCGCACCCGCCAGAGCGTCCAGGGCACGAACGAATACGTGTAGATCGCGCGCAGGGCGACCCCCTCGCCGATGTAAAACCCGCAGAACACGACCGCCAGCGCCGTCAGGAGCGCGCCCCACGGCGGGGCGGTCAGCGCGCGGGCGAGCACGTAGGCGCCCAGTCCGCCGAACAGCCAGACGCACAGCCAATACAGGTGGAAGCCCAGGGGCCCGGGGCCGACGACGAGCGCGAAAAACAGCGTGATCGGCGAGAACGCGCCGAGTTGCGGCTCGGCGAAATCCGGCGAGCCACCGCTGCAAAACGGGTTCCACCGCAGGAAATGGCCGTTGCGCGCGAGGCTGGCAAGATAGTGGTAAAACGGCGCGAAGAAACTCTCGCCGTCCACGCGTTCGGACGCGCGGTTGAGGAGCAGCGGCCAGTTCGCGCCGAAGAAAATCACGACCAGCGCCGCGACCGCGCCCCGGTCGCCGGCCAGCAGCGAGGACAAACGTTCCCGGAAGCGCGGCGCGGACATGCGCCAGTTTGCCAAGCAGGGAATGTGCCGGTGCGGGCGGCGCGTTGTCCGTGAGGCGGCGAGAGTGATTTCAACACGGAGACACAGAGGCGCGGAGATCGGAGGAGGGCAGAAACAGCGACAAAAAATGCAACGTGATTTCTTCCGGCCATCCTCTTCCTCCGTGGCCCTCCGCGTCTCTGGGTCTCTGTGTTAAAACCACACTCGCCTCCACGACGGACGCCCCATTCACTAACCTGCATCGCACCCCTTTCCCTCCGCCTCCGCCTCGGTTAACTTCCCCGTCCCATGCCCGAACCTTCCGTCGCCAACAGCTTCCTGCTCATCGGCGAGCGCACCAACGTCACCGGCTCGCCGCGCTTCGCCAAGCTCATCCTCGCCGGCGACTACGAAACAGCCCTCGCCGTCGCCCGCCAGCAGGTCGAGGGCGGGGCCAACGTCCTCGATGTGAACATGGACGAGGGCATGCTCGACGGTGAGAAGGCGATGACGCGCTTCCTCAACCTCCTCGCCGCCGAACCCGACATCTCGCGCGTGCCGATCATGGTCGATTCGTCCAAGTGGAGCGTGATCGAGGCGGGCCTCAAATGCCTCCAGGGCAAGGGCATCGTCAATTCGATCTCGCTCAAGGAGGGCGAGGAGAAATTCAAGCACTACGCGCGGTTGGTCCGGCGTTACGGGGCGGCGGCGGTCGTAATGGCGATCGACGAGCAAGGGCAGGCGGCGAGCTACGAGCGGCGCGTGGAGATTTGCACGCGCGCGTACAAAATTTTGACGGAGGAAGTCGGGTTCCCGGCGGAGGATATCATCTTCGACCCGAACATCCTGACCGTCGCCACCGGCATCGAGGAGCACAACAACTACGCGGTCGATTTCATCGAGGCCACACGCTGGATTCGCGCGAACCTTCCCGGCGCGCACGTCTCGGGCGGCGTGTCGAACATCTCGTTTTCCTTTCGCGGCAACACGCCGGTGCGCGAGGCGATGCATTCGGCGTTCCTCTATCACGCGATCCGCGCGGGCATGGACATGGGCATCGTCAACGCGGGCGTGCTCGCGGTTTACGAGGATATCCCCAAGGACCTGCTCGAACGCGTCGAGGGCGTGCTGCTCAATCGCCGCCCCGATGCCACCGAACGCCTCGTCGAAACGGCCGAGACGCTCAAGGCGCAGAAGTCCGGCGACAAGGCGAAAAAGGAAGACGACGCATGGCGAAGCGGCACGGTGGAGGAACGCTTGTCTCACGCGCTGGTCAAGGGCATCACGGATTTCATCGACACGGACACCGAAGAGGCCCGCGCGAAATCCACCCGCCCGCTCGACGTGATCGAGGGACCGCTCATGGCCGGCATGAGCGTGGTGGGCGACCTGTTCGGCGCGGGGAAAATGTTCCTGCCGCAGGTGGTCAAAAGCGCCCGCGTGATGAAGAAGGCCGTTGCCTACCTGATGCCTTACATGGAGGCGGAAAAGGCCGCGCAGCCCGTCGAACAGCGCCGCGCGCAGGGCAAAGTGCTCATGGCGACGGTCAAGGGCGACGTGCACGATATCGGCAAGAACATCGTCGGCGTCGTGCTCGCGTGTAACAACTTTGAGGTCATCGACCTGGGCGTGATGTGCTCGTGCGAAAAAATCCTCTCCGAGGCGGCGACCCACGGCGTCGACGTGATCGGCCTGAGCGGGCTCATCACGCCGAGCCTCGACGAAATGACCCACGTTGCCAGCGAGATGCAGCGGCTCGGGATGAATTTGCCACTCATTATCGGCGGGGCCACGACCAGCCGCGCGCACACGGCCGTCAAAATTGCGCCGTCGTATTCGCAGCCGGTCGTTCACGTCCTCGACGCCTCGCGCGCGGTGGGCGTCGTCGGCGCGTTGATCAGCCCGGAACAAAAACCCGCGTTCGTCGAAAAAACGCGCACCGATTACCAGCGCCTGCGCGAGGAACACGCCGGCAAGGGCGCGGGCCGCCGGATGCTCGCCATCACCGAGGCGCGCGAGAAAGCCCCGCCGATGGACTGGGCGACGACGCGCATCGACACGCCCGCGTTCCTCGGTCGCCGGGTGATCGAAGACCAACCCCTGGAAGAGTTGATGCCGTTCATCGACTGGTCGCCGTTTTTCCACACGTGGGAATTGCGCGGGCGTTTTCCCGGTATCCTCGAAGACCCGTACGTGGGCAAGCACGCGCGCGAGTTGTACCACGACGCGCAGGCGCTTTTGAAAAAAATCGTGGACGGCCGGCTCTTGCGGGCGCGGGCGGTCTACGGCTTTTATCCCGCCAACCGCGTCGGCGATGACATCGAACTCTACACCGACGAGACGCGCGAACGCTTGCTGGCGACCTGCCATCACCTGCGCCAGCAGGCGGTCAAGCCAGCGGGGCAGTTCAACCATTGTCTGGCGGATTACATCGCGCCGAAGGGCAGCGGCCGGGCGGATTATCTCGGGGCGTTCGCGGTGACGACGGGCCACGGCACGGACGAACTCGTCGCCAAATTCCAGGCCGAGCACGACGACTACAACAAGATCATGACGCAGGCGCTCTCCGACCGGCTGGCGGAGGCGTTCGCGGAATTTTTGCACCGCCGCGCGCGCAACGACTGGAGTTACGGCAAGGAGGAGGCCGACCTGACGGCCGACGACCTGATCCGCGAGAAATATCGCGGCATCCGCCCCGCGCCGGGTTACCCCGCGTGCCCGGACCACACGGAAAAGCCGGGGCTGTTCCGGTTGCTCGAAGTGGAAAAGGCGGCGGGCATCACGCTGACGGAGAGTTGCGCCATGCACCCGGCCAGCAGCGTGAGCGGGTGGTACTTCGGGCACCCGGAGGCGAAGTATTTCGCCGTCGGCAAGCTGGAGCGCGACCAGACGACCGACTACGCCGCGCGCAAGGGGATGCCGTTGCGCGAGGTGGAACGCTGGCTCGCGCCGTATCTCAATTACGAGCCGGAAAAAGCCGGGATTTAAGAGGGCGGAAGTCATCGGAAAGTTTTCGCTGGACACTTTCGCGCTTAATCTTTACTAATTTAGTAAACATTAAGGAAATATGACGATCATTGATTCTCCCGGACTCCCGATCACCCACGATCCGCAGACCTCGACCCTGTGGGAAAAGCTGCGCCGGTTTTCCTTCGACCGGGGCACCGGGCCGCGCACCTTCGCCGTGCGGCTCGCCCGCGAACAGGGCTGGTCCGAATCGTTCGCGGCGCTCGCCATCGACGAATACCGCCGGTTTCTCCTGCTCTTTGCCCTGGATCGGGTCACCGGTCCGGCAGTTGCCGGCGCAACGACCGCCGTACGGGTCGTGCCTTCCGCCGTCGTCGATAAGGTGTGGCACCTGCATCTCCTCTGCACGCAAAGCTATTGGGAAGACCTCTGCCGGGACATCCTGGCGGGGCCGCTGCACCATCTCCCGGCGGACGGTTCCGAAGGCGAGGGAACGGCCCTCGGCACCGTTTACGAGGAAACGCTCGCCGCGTATCGGCGCATCTTTGGCCGACCTGCTCCGGCATCCGTCTGGCCCGGCGCGGAGCCGGCGGAAAACCCGTCGCGGAGCGCGCTCCGGGCCGGGTCGGGATCGGCGCAGGGGTCCGCTGGGGTGGCGGTGTTGGTCGGAGGCGGCTTGCTCGTCGCGCTGCTGCTGGTGCTCGGGCACGTCGTGCCGCCTTTGTCGCTGGTGTTGGCGGGGATCATCGCTTTCTTCATCGTGCTCGCTTCCGGCTCCCAGGGTGCCGCGCGCCGTCGTCGGCGTTCGGGGAGTGGGGGTGAGACGGCG
>CALMVM010000052.1 GCA_937873255.1 uncultured Verrucomicrobiota bacterium
GACCGGGCGGCAGTAAATGCCAGTGGTCCTCACGCCGACGAAGAAACGTCCGTCGAAGCGCGCATCACGCGCTCGCAGGGCTCCGTAGCAGTCAAAGTCCAGTTCCATGTACACTCGCAGGATAACCGGACCGGACAACGTCGGCTCGCCGTTTTCGGCCATGGACATGATGGCGCAATTTCCAAAGTGGAGAGATTTCACGCGCCGTCCGCCACCGCCGAGAAATCACTGCCCGAGGATGCGGATCACCTCGGCGCTGGTCTCCGGCCGCAGGAGCGTGCCTGTGTGTCCCGCAGGTACGATGCATTCGCTCTCCGCCTCGGGCAGATGCGAACTCGCGTACGGCACGACGCCGTCGCTGGAACCCTCCGGCGGTCCACCTCGCCCGCGGTCGCCGATGATCGAATGCAGCCGCACGCCGGGACGGATGGGCAGGTCGTTGACCGCCGCGATCACCGTGCCGTCCGGCGTGAGCGAATCGAGGCTGGAGCCGGGCTGGAGACGCCCGCTGTCGGCCAGCGCGTGCTGGTTGCGCGCCAGCAGGTTGTGCAACTGCCCGCTCACCGTGGAAGGCATATTCAGTAGCATCCGGCCGAACCCGCCCAGCGGACCGCTGGCCAATCGGCTGCCGTGGTGCGGGGTGGAGATGAAAATCACCCGCGCGACGTTGACCGACCCGGGCGAGTACAAGCCGCGCCGCACCAGCGCGCGGTCGTCCGCAGAGAGTTGCAGTTGATCGACCGGCTTACGGAAAAAATGACGATAGTAACGGTCGCCTCCTTCGGAAACGGCGATCCGGCTGAGCAATCCGCCCATGCTGTGGCCGACCAGGACGGCGCGGTGCAGCACCGGATGCGTGCCGCCGGGGTCGAGTTGGTGGATGAAGCCGTCCACGCTCTCGCGCAGAAGCATCGCGGAATACACCACGGGCAGACTCGACGGATAATAAAAAACCCAGACCTGATAACGGCGTCGCACTTCCTCGCTGCCCGCCAGATCATTCTCCAAACGATAGAAATCGCCAGGGTCGGAGATCAGGCCATGGACGAGCACGAGCGGCGTCTTGTCGGGCGTGGGCGTTTCCAGCGCGTACAGGCCGGTGGAGGCAAAATAATCCTCGCCGCGCAACAACCCGCGCAGACCACGCCGCTGCGGGCGGAAATGGGCGAGATTCAGGGCGAGCGGCGTCGTGTAATCGGCCGCCAGTCCTCGTGAAACGGTGCGCGGATCATAAAGGGCCAGGTCCACGGCGGATGCGGCGCGCGGATCGACGCGGGCCACGACGGTCAACGCGCGTGTGAACCCGGCCACGGGTTGGACGGACACGGGAATGGACAAACTGACCGGCCGCATCGGGCGTTGGCGTGCCGCCACCGGCACGCCTTCGCCCGGCGTCCGGCTGAAGTGGTCCGCGTGATCGACGACAAACCCATCGGCGGGTTCCAGCGTCTCGTAATCCGACGGATCGGCCCCGCCCGGTCCGCTGCCCCGACGCAGGGTCAAGGTGAAGGTCGGGCCGGATTCACCCGGCACGCGCACCGTGTGGTCGCGGGCCGCCAGGAGAGCGGTTCCGTAGAGGGTAAGCAGGCGTCCGGCGGCCTCGCGGTGGGCCGTCTGGCCGGCGGGGTTGGTCTTGGCCTGTCGGAGGGTTTCCACGCACTGCTGTGTGGACGGCGGCAGCGGAGCCGGATCGACGCGCCGGACCCGGAAGTCGCGCGTGCACCCGCTGGTGCCGACCAGGACCAACCAGGGCAAGATCGCCAGGAACCGACGGCGGACGGGCCTCATCACCAAGGGATTGGACCCGGATCGCGCCGTCGTCAATATCACAAATGAGGTGGACGGCGCTCTCCGAGCGGCATTGGTTTTCGTTACGCCGCAGGCGTCATGAATGAATCAGGCGGCTGCGCCGCAAATGTGGACTAATGCCGCTCGGAGAGCGCCATCCACCCCCAGAGAATGACGCGGCCGTGATACGCGATTTAACACTTGGCTGACTTGCGCTTTTTGCCGATGGCCCCGCGCGCTTCGACCTTGCGGATGTAGTCCGGGGCGAAGGGCACCTTGCACGCGGTGTCGCCCATATCCACCGTCACCAGGCCGATGGCCTCGCCGGTCTGGATGGCGATACCCGTCAGCGGCGCGACGAAACTGCCCAGCGCGATGACGAAGCCGTTCATTTTGGAACGCACCACGTCCGGAGTTTGGTGAATGGTTTTTTGCACACGCCCCAGCAGTTGCTTGAGCGCCGCGAGGTCAAGCTGGCCGTCGTCCCGAATGGAAACGAGACTACCCAACGTCGCCCATCCCGCCGCCGCGACGAGTTCGTGTGGCGAGTCGATCCACGCCCGCGCGGTTTCCCAACCGTCCGGGCTGCCGGCGGCGACCCAGGCCACCGTCGAGCCCACCAGCGGCTCGCACGCCTTTTCGGCCCAGCGTTGCAGGTCGTCCTTGGTCATCCGCGCGTCGTCCGCGACCAACCCGGCCAAGTACATGGCGTCGTAGACCCCCGTGTCGTAGAGCGCCAATGCCAAATGGTAATCGGTCTTGACGCGCTTCTGGATTTTCTTGAGTTCGTCGATCTTCACGCCGTAACACGGTTCGACGGCGCCGTGCTTGAGCAACACGTTCCGATAACTGTCCCGGCCCAGCGCCTTGAGTTCCTTGAGGATGGCTTCGGCGGTCATAAAAATAGTCCGGTTCCCGACGCATCCTACCCGACATGCTGGTCGATGAGAACCGGATTTCCATCCGGATCGGTGAGCATCAGGTACGCCGGGCCGGTGGTCTTCTCATCGGCCTCGACGGTGAGGGTCAATCCGTTGGCCTTGAGCCGGTGCTGGATGACGCGCACGTCCTCGAACTCCGTGAGCTTCTCGGCCCGGTCGTTCCAGCCCGGGTTGAAGGTCAGCATGTTGCGCTCGAACATGCCTTGGAACAGGCCGACCTTCACGCCGTCGTCGTTGCGCAGGACGAGCCAGTTTTTCGCCGCGTCGCCGCCGGCCGGGCGGAAGCCGAGTTTTTCGTAGAAGGCCTGCGAGGCGGCGAGGTTTTTGACGGTGAGGCTGAGGCAGAAGTTTCCGAGTTTCATTTTGGACGATAATTTTTGGGTGGCGAACCGTTCGGGTCCGCCCATGATGGACCGACCCGCGCCCCCGGCGTTTGACAAATCTTGCGAAATTCACCCGAAAAAACCGGCGGCCGTTCGACCCTCGCGTACGTGGACCGGGTCAACCGCGCCATCGACTTCATCCTGCGCCGGCTCGACGGGCCGCTGCGGTTGGAAACGGTCGCGCGGGCGGCGTGCTTCTCGCCGTTCCATTTCCACCGGATCTTCCGGAAGCTGGTGGGCGAATCGCTCAACGAATTCATCAAACGCGTCCGGCTGGAACGCGCGCTCGTCCTCATGTCGCAAAGGGAGGGACCCGTGCGCCGCCGGCCGACGCTGACCGACATCGCCTTCGGCTGCGGCTTCGCGTCGTCGTCGGACTTCGCGCGCTGCTTCAAGGGGCGCTACGGGACCGCGCCGAGCCGCTTCGACGTGGATGCCTTCCGCGCCCGGCGGCGCGAGGAATGGCAGCGTATCGCCGAGGAACCGGAGAACCGTCATCGTCTCGCCGGCCTGCCGCCGGGCGCGAACCCCGACGGCTTCACGGCGCGGCTGCGGCGGCTGCCGAAACGTTGCGTGGCCTACCTGCGCGTGAGCAATTCATTCCGCCCGGGCGCGGTGACGACGGCCGCCGAACGGCTCGTGCAATGGGCGCAACGTCGCGGCCTCGCCGACGGTCAATGGCTCGGCTACATGTGGGACGATCCCGACATCACCGCCCCCGAGCGTTGCCGCTACGATGTGGGCGTCGAGGTGCCGCCGGGCTTCGCGGCGGAGGGCGAGGCCGGGCGGCTGGTGTTCCCCGCGATGCAGGTGGCGGAACTGGAGATTTGCGGCGGCCTCGCCCTGGAAATGCGTGCGCTGGATTGGCTGTTCGGGACGTGGTTGCCCGCGAGTGGGTTCGTGCCGACCGACCAGCCCTGTTTCGAGGCGTGGAACGGCCGGCCGTTCGCCCACGGGGGCGAGCACTTTGAACTCCGCCTCCAACTGCCCGTCGCCCGGGGTTGACCCTTACGGCGGCCACGCGTGGCCCCGGGTGAATCCGAGCTGGTTGAGCACGCCCCGGTCGATGCCCTTGAGGACGCGGCGCATCAATTCGAGCGTGCCGTCCGTGACAAAATACGCGCCGTGGATATCCACGCTGCCGATGACCGGCGGATGGAACCCGGCGTCGGGGAAAAAGCTCGAACAATCCACGTCCCACACGTTGTCCGTCGCCGGCGGGTTATCGACTAGGGGCGGACGGTTTGCCGGTAGTGGTTTTCAGTAAGTGATTGGCTGCTGGTTGTACTCGTGGACGAACAGA
>CALMVM010000053.1 GCA_937873255.1 uncultured Verrucomicrobiota bacterium
GCGTGAGGCTGCGCACCAGCGCGTCAGCCACCAGCGCGAGCGGCCGGGTGGATGGAGAGATCGCTTCGGAAGAAGCCTCCTTCCTCGCCGCCGCCGCCTCTTGCGCGCATCCCGCCAACCAGTTCACCCTCTCCGTCCAGACCTCCGGCCGGCCCACGGAACGAAAAATCGCCGCGATGCAGTCGGGCAGGTGCTGGGATTTCATGGTGCCGCCCGCCACACGCGGCAATCCGAACCGTTGCGCCAACACGGTCCTGGCTTCCTCCCAGTTGCCCTGCCGGATGTACACTTCCGCCAAACTCTCGTACGCGTTGAAGTAATTTTCATTGAGTTTGATGGCTTGGCGCAGATCCCGCGCAGCCTCCTCGAACTGGCCCAGCTCCAGCTTCGAGCGGGCGTGGATCTTCCGGGCGAAGGCGTCCCCGGGCCGCAAGGCCACGGCCCGCGCGCCGGCTGCGGCGGCCTCTTTGTAGCGGCCCAAGGTATTCAGTTCGTGGGCGGTGTTGATCCAGGCACCGGCGTAGCCGGCATCGATGGCGGTCGCCTGCTCGTAGGCTGCCAGGGCTTCCTCGTGCCGGCGCAAGAAGTTCAGTTCGTAGCCTTTGTTGTTCCACGCGCTGGCGTTTTCGGGATTGATCTGGATCGCCGCCTCGTAGGCGTCCAGCGCCTCCGCGTGACGGCCGAGGGCGCTCAGTGCGTAGCCCTTGTTGTTCCGGGTGACGGCGTTGTCCGGGTCAATGCTGATCGCCTGCTCGTAGGCCGCCAGCGCCTCTGCGTGCTGGCCGAGCGAATCCAGTTCGTAGCCCTTGTTGTTCCAGACGTTTGCGTTGGCCGAATCAATCCGCGTGGCCCGTTCGCAGGCGGCCAGGGCATCCTCATGACGGCCGAGGCGGCTCAACTCGGCGGCGACGCGCAGGCATCCCCAGACCGAGTCGGCGGTCTGCGACAGGTCGATCAACACCCGCAAAAACTCCGCCGCGTCTCCCTTGCGACGGGCTTCCTCCAGATCTTCGGTCAAGGCTTGCTCCAGCGGGCCGGGGTCTTCCGGCGGGTGGCAATGAAGCGCTGCGCGGAAATAACGACGCTCCAGGTCGGACTCCGCCGGCAGGCCCTGGAGCCGGGTTTCCACCTCCAGCCGGTCGTACCAGATACGCAGGAACTCGACGATCAGGCGGATCGGCTCGCGCTGCGGGTCCTTGACCTCCACGCACAGTCGCATGATCGGCTCGGCCAATTCGTAGCGGGATTCCCGCCCGACGCTGACGCCCGTCACATACCGCTTGTCATTGAGCAGCTTCAATTGGGCCGCCGCCGTCTGCTCCGACAGGTACACGCCCTCGGCGATCTCCTTGACCGGCATCGTGCGGACCTGGCGGCAGAGAAACTCGACGATCTCGCGCTGCTGGTCCGGCAGCCAGCGCAGCCGCTCTTGATAATAGGGCGTCAACTCGTCGAGCAGTTCCTCGAAGGCGACGACCAGATCATCCAGCGCCTGCCGGGTGGCGAACTCGGACATGATGATGAACACCCGGTGGCTGCCGCCGGTAATGTGGCGCACCGCGCGCACCCGCGCCCGGCCGGTGGCCGTGCCCAGGAAGGCGATCAGTTCCACGTTGCCCGCCTGTTCGGCGAGCCGGCGCAGGAGGTCGAGCGCCTCGCCGGCCGTGAGCGGCAGCAGGTTCTCAACCTGGAAGAAGCCGAAGAAGGGCCGGTCGCGGCCAGACACGTCGCGGGTGAGTTGCTGTGCGGTGGCCAGGGTGGCGGTGACGGGGTGTTCCTGCAGAAAGGCGCGCCAGCGTTTCTGGCCTTCGGCCTTCAGCCCGCGCAACACGTTGTCGAGGTTTTCGATCACGACGAGCAGCGTGCGGCCGGCCAGCTTTTCCAGGAGATAATCCGCCAGCAGGTCGCCGCGGCGCGCGTCGGGCGTGGCGCGGATAGTCTCGCGCGGCAGGAGCGCGAACTCCGCGCCGTACTCGGCGTGGAGCGCGCGGAGGATGCGCAGCAGCAGTTTCCAGAACGACGGAGTCGTCTCGTCCTCGGGCAGCCGGGCGAAGCGCACGTGCGGGGCCAGCGCGACGTCCTGCCGCAGCCGATGGACGAGCAGCGTGACCAGATGGCTCTTGCCACAGCCGCGCGGGCCGACGGCGAGCAGGTGGTGCTTCGCCCCGCCGAGGATGCTGTCGCGCAGCCGTTCCAGCCAGATCTCCGCCAGCCCGTGCCGCTGCACGAAGATCGCTTCGAGAATCTCGGGGGCGGTCCGGTTCGGGCTGAACCGGGACACGAAGGCGCGGGCGGAGGCCATGGGTTCTTTTCTTATTCGGCAGACTCCTCCAGCCCGCGCTCCGCACACCACCAACGGCGCAGCAGCACGTGGCGGAACCCGTAGCGCGCACTTGCCGGATCGCGTCGGAGATAATGGTCCATGGACAACAGCCCCAGCAACTCGCGCACGCGGTTATCGCGCGTGGCACCAGCCGTTTTCGCCACGTTGATGAGTTCCGCCTGCGGCAGGAGGCCGGGGCTGGCGGCGGCATGGTCGAGGATGGCGAAGACGCTGTCCTCCTCGCCTGGATAGTAGGCAGCAATCCGCTCCCGGAAATGGCGGAAATCGCAGGGATCGTGCGCGGCGGTGAGCAGTTCCCGCAGGACGAGCTCGATGCGCTCGGGCGTCGCCGGGCCGCCGTGGTTGCGCAGCCGCGACACCACCCAATGGATGTAGTAGGGGAAGCCGCCGGTCCGCTCCGCGATGAGCGCGGGGGCGTCCGTCGTCGCTTCCAAACCCTCACCCCGCAGCAGGAGGGTCGCCAGCCGGGCTGCCAGCGGTGGGTCCAGCGGCAGCACCTCTTCGAGTTTCATGTCGTTGACGGGTTGGTTGCGGTAGCCCTGGCGCTTGAACTGTGCGAGCAAATGATGCATCCCAATGGAGCCGCAGAGCACCATGCGGAACCCTGCGCCGGTCTTTTCCGCCTGGCGCAGCCCGCGCAGCACATCGAGTACCTCCATGGCGGTCTGCGGCCCGTCCCGCCTCGGGTCGGCGATGGCGGCGAGCATCCATGGCATCTCGTCCAACAGGAACACGGTGCGTCGGCCCACCGCAGCCTGCTGCTCGACCAGGTCTTCGATGGCGCTGGTGAGCAGGAGTTTCCAGTAACCCTCGCTCCGTGCGCTCTTCTCGGGAAACTTGAGCGGCCCGATTTGCGCTCCGCCAAGCATCCCGAGCGCATTTAACACCCTGCGCCCCCGCTTTTTCCAGCCTTCGAGCCGCTGGTGAACCTCGTCGCAGATTTTCTCGGCGAACTCGGCCGCCGAATGGATTTTTTCCACGTCGATGAGCACGGCTTCCCAGCCGTCCGGCGGTTCGGCGTGCATCTTGCGCAGGATGCACGTCTTGCCGATGCGCCGCTCGGCTTCCATGCGGATGCTGCCCGCCTCCAGGGAATGCCACAACTCGGCGATGAAATGTTCCCGTCCGAAGATGTCGTTCACGGGCAAAGTGGCACCGGGGGCTGCTTTCATAAAGTGTTCGCCGAATAGTTCATCGTACAACGAATTTATTGTACATCAGATTTTTTGTACGTCCTGTTGGTGGTTTTAAATCGGGGCTGCCCATGCCTTACTGGCAGGCGTCCTCGCGGCAAACCCAGGCTACATCGGGTACTTTCACGTTCCCGGCTGTCTCAACGCCGACGGCGATGGGACACAGGCCGTCAGCCATTTGTCGCTGTAGGAGGTGAGCAACCTGAGCCTCAAGTTCTCCGTAGCGTGTGCTGAGAAGACTCATCTCAACGTTGCCCCACCGGTTGAGTTCGATCCTGAAAAGCAGGTCTTGCAGGCTCGGGTGGTCACAGACTTCCTCCCAAGTCATGCTGCACAAAATATCAAGCTGCTGCGTGCTCAACAGGCCTCCGCCCCTTTTTCAAGATTGCCCTCGGCCGCCTTTGAAATCGGGTTGAGTTCAGCGAAGTTTTGCGAATCCCGCGCCATAACGACGAGAACCGCGCGCAAGATCAGCGCCTTGCGCTCCGGGTCGAGGGCCGGGCCTTTGGCCACCAAGCACCCGGTGCGCCCCGCACGCTTTGCAAAGAAACTGCGGCGTGCCGCTGGAGTGGTGACCGGCCTTGACCAGGGACACGCTGCCGCAGGTCGCGCAGCAAGGAAGGGAAGATCTCACCCCCCTTCATCGTCGAGCCCCCCCTTTGCCACTCGGGCTGTCTACCACTACCCCAAGCATAAACTCATCTCCAAAACCATCCACGCTCCAAACAAGTTTCCGGGTCGATCAGGAGCGCGGAACTCGCGGCCAAGGCCGCCCGGCTTTGCCTGCTCGAAGGCGTGGGAGCCGGCACGGCGGCCACGCTCCTTGGCCACCTGCCCGAACCTGGTTCGCTCGGCCGCAGCCAGATCGCGGCGCTCGCGGGCCTGGCTCCCTTTGCCGACGACCGCGGCCCGCGCAAGGGCACTCGCCACATCGCCCGGGGGGGCGGGCGATGTGGCG
>CALMVM010000054.1 GCA_937873255.1 uncultured Verrucomicrobiota bacterium
CACCCCGAATGGTTGTGGCTGTTGGCGTTGCCGCTGCTGCTGGCGGTTCGCCTCGGCCGGGCGGGGGGAGCGCCGGCGGTCGTGTATTCCTCGACGGCGGCCCTCGCGCAGATCGGCCGGCCGCGGCCCGCACGGGCGGGAGCGTTCGCGGGGGTGCTTCTGGCGATGGCGGGCGTGGCGGGCGTGGCGGCGCTCGCCCGGCCGCAGTTGAGCAACACCTTCACGCAAAAAGAGGCCAGCGGCATCGACATCATGAGCGCCCTCGACGTGTCGCGCTCGATGCTGACCGAAGACTTCCAGATCGGCGGCAGCCGCGCCAGCCGCGTGGACGCGATCAAGGAGATCACCCAGCGATTCATCGACGCGCGGCCCAACGACCGCATCGGCATGCTCGCGTTTGCCGGAAGGCCGTACCTCGTGAGCCCGCCGACGCTCGACCACGCGTGGCTCATCGACAATCTCGACCGCGTCAAGATCGGCCTCGTCGAGGACGGCACGGCCATCGGCTCGGCCATCGTTTCAGCGGCCAACCGGCTCAAGAACCGCGAGGCCAAGAGCCGGATCATCGTGCTCCTGAGCGACGGCGACAACAACGCCGGGCGCGTCAACCCGAACACCGCCGCCGAGGCCGCGAAGGTGTTGGGGTTGAAGGTCTACACCATCGGCGTCGGCACCAACGGGATCGCGCCCGTCCCGATGATGGACCTTTACGGACGGACGGTCTACCAGGACCAGCAGGTCGAGTTCGACGAGCAAACACTGCGGGACGTGGCGACGGTCGCCGGCGGCCATTTCTTCCGCGCCGACAGCAGCAAGGCGTTGGAAGATATTTATGCGCAGATCGACCAGTTGGAAAAGAGCACGGTCAAGGTGAACAAATACCGGGAGTACCGCGACCTGTTCGGCTGGTTCGTGGGGATGAGCGCGACGTGCCTCGGCGTGTACCTGGCGCTGTCGCAGTTGTTGTGGCGTCGGCTGCCGTGATGTTCTAAAAGGAATACCATGATTATCACGACAGGAAACGACGTGGCGGGACATCGAGTCATCCAATACCTCGGGATCGTCCGGGGCATCGTGGTGCGCTCCACCGGCATCGCGCGCGGCTTCGTGGGCGGACTGCGTTCGATTGGGGGAGGATTCATCCCGGAATACGCGGCTGTGTGCGAGGAGGCTCGGCAGCATGCCTACGATCTGATGGTGCAGCACGCGCAAAAGGTGGGCGCGGAGGCGATCATCGCGTTTCGCTACGACGCGACGGAATTCGCCCAAGGCTCGACGGAAGTCCTCGCCTACGGCACGGCGGTCAAAATCCAGAGAATTTGAGGCGAGCGCAGCGGGATCGCCGGTTTTGCCCGACCCGTTCCACGCGCCGCTGACTGGCCCTGTAATTTCGGATCGAACTTCCCGGCGCGTGAATTGTCTGAGTTACCATCCATGCTCCACGACCTGACCTTCGGCTCGCCCCTGTGGCTGTGGGGAATATCGGCGCTGCCCGCGCTGGCGGGGCTGTTCGTGTGGGCGGAACGCCGCGCGGCCGTCCGGCTCGTGCGCCTGATCCGCGACCCGCGTCTGCGCGCGCTGTTGTCCGGGGCGGCGAGCGCCGCGCGGCGGCGTTGGCGGTACGGGTTGCTGGTGGCGGGGCTCGGGTGTCTTTTCGTCGCGCTCGCCACCCCCCGGCTCGGTTACGAGACGCTCGAAATCCACCGTCGCGGGCTCGACCTCATCGTGATCGTGGACGTGTCCAAGAGCATGCTCGCCAACGACCTCGCCCCGGATCGCCTCACCCGCGCCAAGCTCGCCATCCAGGACCTCGTCGGCCAACTCCCCGGCGACCGCGTGGGCCTGGTCGCGTTCGCGGGCAACGCGTTCCTGCAAGCTCCGCTCACCATCGACTACGACGCCGTGCTCTCCGCCGCCGCCGAACTCGACGTGGACCTCATCCCCGTCGGCGGCACGAACATCGGCGGGGCCGTCGACCTCTCGCTCGATGCCTTCGGCAAGGGCGGCACCGGCAACCGCGCCATTCTCCTGCTCAGCGACGGCGAACCCACCAGCGAAACCGAACAGGCCGATGGACTGATGGCCGCCAAACGCGCCGCCGACGCCGGCACGCACATCTACACGGT
>CALMVM010000055.1 GCA_937873255.1 uncultured Verrucomicrobiota bacterium
TTCCGAGGTGCCAAGCCGAGGTCGTTTGAGGCATAAATCAGTGTCTTTTTCCGGCGCGTTTTGCCTTTGACGTGACCCCGCTGGTTGGACACTTCTAAATTGGAGTCCGGCGGCGGGTTGTGGGGTGGATGACGGCGTCGGCGAAAGTCAGACCCTTGCGGGCTTTGGCGGGTTCGAGTTCGTGCAGGGGCGGCTGCTCGGTTTTGAGCATCGCCTCGACCACTTCCTTCATCTGCGGGTCGAGCTTGCTCAAGAATTCGGTGGGGGCCGGGTCGGTCACCGGTTTGTCGGCGGCATTCACGCCAGTTTGACTAACGAGGAGTGCGGCGCTCGTTGCCACGGTGGCGAAAAGCGGGGATCGGAATTTCAGCATGAGTAATCGAAAGGGTGGGAGTTTGAGAATCCTTAATCGTTGTCTGTGAGACGGTCTGGTTGCATCGAAAAGCTGTCTCCTTTATGCCTTCAACTCGCCGGAGATACGCTTGGTGATGGCGACGTGTTCTTTGAACGTGGCCAGCGCCAGCGTGGCGAGATGTTGTCCCTGCAATTCTGCCGCGCTGTCCTTACTGCCTTGGGCGCGTTCCAGATAATCAGCCGCGTGATCCCGCAGGAACACGTGGTTTTCGTATTGGGCCATGCAGATCACCGGCGCGGACATGGCCTGGGACTGGCCATTGCCAAGGCAAGCATTGAGGCGCACGGCGGCAACCTGCGCGCCAGCAGCCCCGGCCCCAACTAGGGGACGACTTTCACCGTGGACCTGCCGCTGACGGCTCCCACCAAAGGAACCGCCCGCCGCATGGATTGAGGATCTTCATCCGCCCGAGACCGGAGGTTTTCCTGTCGGAAAGGATGCACGTGACAAACGGTCGGATCACTCGAAGCGAATCGAGAGCTTCGATTTATGGCTGCCACGACCTGCAAGGTCTTCCCTTGCTGGATCGCCCCGGCAAACTGCCGCCGCCACGTGCGCAGGCTCTCCGCGGTGATGCCCAGGCTCGCCGCCTCCACCTCTCCAAGCGACTAACGGAGTAGAACTAAGGACCCGAGCAACCACTACGTGATATCAGATGCCAGCCTCGTCAAAGCGACGGCGTATTACTAGAAGACCTCAAGCTACGACCATGTTCGGCTGCCGGTTGTGGAAACGATGTTGTGCGATGGCCTCGATGAACTCCTTGGCCACGTCGTCCACGCCGCCATCGACCAGGAACACGCCCGCGCCAAGCATCCCGCCACGGCCCGAGATCAATCCGCCGGTGCCCGCCGCCTTCACCAACTCGACACCTTCCGCCGTCGCCGCAATGGCCTTGCCGTGCTTGTACGCTTCGTCGATGAAATGGATGGCATCGCCCATGCGCCGGAGCGTTTGCGTGCTTGCCGCGCCGCCGGGCACATACACTGCATCGAAGTGCACGCTACTCGTGTTCGCGAGCGTCTTCTTGGCTTCCACGCGACCACTCGTGCCCTCAATTTGGCCCAGGTGCGGACCCACCACGACACCCAGCGCGTCCTCCGCCTTGAGCGCCTTTTGCATGGCCGCCACCTGATCCGCCGCCACGCCCGGCGCAGCGAGGATGGCCACCATCCGCCCCTTGGCGCTCTTGGGTTGGTCTTCCTCCATGCTCAAACCCCTGGTGCGTTGCAATCCACCCGACGCCGTCGTCTCGGACATCGCCTCCGCGAGCACCTGCGTTTCCGCCGGTGAATCCGCAGTGCCGTCGGGGGTCACGGTCTGTCGAGAGGTCTTCGGCGGTTCGCCGATGGCCAACGCCACCTGCGCATGGAGCATGTCATTGATCTTTCCCAAGTGCCCGAGCATCCGCTGGCGCACCTCTTTTGCTTCGACCTTGGAAAGCTCGAACTGCAGTGCCTTGACGATGTGCTCCTTCTCCGGCGGGGTTTGACTGTTCCAGAACAGCTTTGCTTGGCCGTAATGGTCGCCGAAAGACGGGCTGCGTTCGCGCACCTTGTTGCCCTCGACCCGTGCAGGATAACTCACGTAGCCTTCCTTGCCGCCCGGCGTCGCCTCCTCGGGCGAGTGACCGTCGAGCGAAGCGGGCGCATAGGCGACCCGACCCCGGTTGATGGTGTGACGCATCTGCGCGTCGCGCTGGTTGTTGGAGAAGGGGCACACCGGCCGGTTGATGGGCAATTCGTGAAAGTTGGGGCTGCCCAGGCGGCTGAGTTGCGTGTCGAGGTACGAGAAATTGCGCCCTTGCAGCAACGGATCGTTGCTGAAGTCGATGCCGGGCACGACGTTCGTGGTGTTGAAGGCAACCTGTTCCGTTTCGGAGAAGTAATTATCCGGGTTGCGGTTGAGCGTCATCTTGCCCACGCGCCGCACGGGAATTAAATCCTCGGGCCACAGCTTGGTCGCGTCGAGAATATCGAAGTCGTACTTCATTTCGTCTTCCTCGGCCAGCAACTGCACACCTAATTCCCATTCCGGGAAATTGCCCATGTCGATGGAGTCCCACAAGTTGCGGCGGTGGAAATCCGGGTCCTGGCCCGCGATCTTCACCGCCTCGTCCCACACCAGCGAATGCACGCCCAGCGCGGGCTTCCAATGGAACTTCACGAACGTGGATTTTCCTTCCGCGTTCACGAGCCGGAAGGTGTGCACGCCGAAGCCTTCCATCATCGGAAAGGCGCGCGGGATGGCCCGGTCGCTCATGATCCACATGAGCATGTGCATCGATTCCGGCGTCAGCGAGATGAAATCATAGAAGGTGTCGTGCGCCGAGGAAGCCTGCGGAATCTCGTTGTTCGGCTCCGCCTTCACCGCGTGGATCAAATCCGGGAACTTGATGGCGTCCTGGATGAAGAAGACCGGAATGTTGTTGCCCACGAGGTCCCAGTTGCCTTCCTGCGTGTAGAACTTCACCGCGAACCCGCGCACGTCGCGCGCCGTGTCCGCCGAACCACGCGAACCCGCCACGGTCGAAAACCGCAGAAAAACGGGCGTCGTGAGCGACGGCTCCGTGAGCACCTTGGCCCTGGTGTATTTGGCCAGCGAATCATCGTACACCTGGAAATAGCCGTGCGCCGCCGCCCCTCGGGCGTGGACAACGCGCTCGGGGATGCGCTCGTGGTCAAAGTGCTGGAGTTTCTCGCGCAGGACGAAATCTTCCAACAGCGTGGGGCCGCGCGGGCCCGCCTTGAGGGAGTCCTGGTCGGTGGAGACGTGCTGGCCCACGTTAGTCGTCATCGGCGGCTTGTCGTCGGTGGTGGCCTGGGCGAGGTCCTTGTCTTTATCGGTCACTTTTGGCGAATCGAAGAGGCTCATAAGTCAAAATGATGGTTCGGCTGCCTGCTGAACACAGCGTGATGGCGTATTCGCAACCAGACGATCCTTGCGGTTGTAATTTCCGGGGTTGCCCGCAGCCAAGCCGATGGAAAAGCCTAGTTGGGCGCGTACCTGCGCAGCCTGCTGAGTTGCGTGGAACGCAAAAACAGTTGGCAGTTACCACGCGGCGTGTGCGCGGGGTCCGGCACCACGCGCCCAGGCCAACGCGCAACTGCCTGGGCGGATACAGGCCATCCACTGCCACCGTCATACCCGCGGCTATGGCAGCCCGCGCATGACCCGCGAGTTGCAAGACACCGGCTCGGCCTGCTCGGTCATGGTCAGCTTCACTCCAGACGCCGCACACCGGACAGCGTGCCCCCTCGCGCACGCCGCTCGCCTGCACCTGCAAAAGCGACGGCTCAATTTGGCGAAGACGTTCGAGGCGACAGCCCGGCAGAAGATGAAAAGCGTTCATCCCCTACCATCCTCACTTCCACACAAAGTGCGGGAGAACCGCGAAAACGCAGCAAGATCAAACCACCGTTTTTCATGACGTTTGGCCTTGTGGATTTTCCGCTGCGCCTACCACTTGCAAACAGAAGGGGGCATCGTCAAAAATGCCATTGGAGATGGTTCAAACTTTTTTCAGAAAACCAGTTAAAGGGCTGGTTGCACTCGCCGTGGCCACAGGCGAGCCAAGCCCAGTCTCGTACGCCTCGCGTCCCGCCTCCACCGCGAGTCGGAACGCCCGCGCCATCCGCATTGGGTCGTCGGCTACGGCGATGGCGGTGTTGACGAGCACGGCGTCCGCGCCCATCTCCAGCGCCTCCGCCGCCTGGCTTGGCGCGCCCAGGCCGGCGTCCACGACCACCGGCACCGTCGCCTGCTCGATGATGATCTCGATCTGCGCGCGCGTCTCGATGCCGCGGTTGCTGCCGATGGGCGAACCCAGCGGCATCACGGTCGCCACGCCCACGTCCTGCAAGCGCTTGGCGAGCACGGGGTCGGCGTTGATGTACGGCAGGACCACGAAGCCGTCCGCGACGAGTTCCCTAGCGGCGAGGAACGTCTCGACCGGATCGGGCAGCAGGTAGCGGGGATCGGGATGGATTTCGAGTTTGATCCAGTTCGGCAAGCCGGCGCTGCGGGCCAGCCGCGCGAGGCGCACCGCCTCGGCGGCGTTCATCGCGCCGCTGGTGTTGGGCAGCAGGAGGTAGCGCGCGGGGTCGATGAATTCGAGGATGTTCGCGTACGGGTCCTTCTTGCCGGAGAGGTCCGCGCGGCGTAGCGCGACGGTCACGAGCCCCGTGCCGCTCGCGTCGAGGGCATCGCGCATCGCCTCGTTAGAGGAAAATTTCCCGGTGCCCACGAGCAAGCGCGACGGAAATTCGCGGCCTGCAATCGTCAGCCGGGATAATCTCTCAAACATGGTACACCTCCGCGCCGCCTTGGACGAACTCGCGTGATTTTTCCGCCATGCCGGCCTGGAGCGCGTCGGACTCGCCCATGCCTTTTTCGGCGGCGTAGCGGCGCACGTCCTCGGTGAT
>CALMVM010000056.1:0-3670 GCA_937873255.1 uncultured Verrucomicrobiota bacterium
GTGATGGCGTAGGCGGGGGCGAGTTCATCCAGCTCGCCGAACGCGTACGAGACGGTGCGGTTTTCAAATCGAACGAGCAGCTCGCTCTCGTCCGGATCGATGCGTTCGATGAAGCCGAGATCGCCGTTGAAAACTTCCTTGTCGTAGTTGTTCTGCGTCTGGATGACCTTGTCGCGCGGCCGGAACTGCCAGCCGAATTTCTCGGCGACGGGTTCGTTGTCCCGGCGCGGATTCAGGGCCTGCTGCAATTGGTCGTTGAGTTGCCGTGCGCCGACGGGGCCGCGATTGGTCGGACAGAGCACCTGGACATCGCGCACCGAATCGAATCCCCACTTGCGCGGGACCCGCCGCGCCGCGAGGTCAGCCAAGGTGGCGGCGATACGCTCGGGTTCGTCGCGTTCGATGCAAAAGAAATCGGCCTCCGCGTCGCCCGGCGGTTGGAGGTCGGGGAGTTCGCCCGAGTTGATGCGATGGGCGTTGGTGATGATCCGGCTTTCGGCGGCCTGGCGGAAAATCTCGGTGAGCCGCGCGGTGGGGATTGTCTCGCTTTCGATCAGGTGGCGCAGCACCAACCCGGGACCGACCGAGGGAAGCTGATCCACGTCGCCGACCAGCAAGAGCGCGGCCCGTGGCGGCATCGCGCGCAGGAGCGCGTGCATCAACGGGAGGTCCACCATCGAGCATTCGTCCACCACGAGGAGGTCGCCGCTGAGCGGTTGTTTTTCGTCGTGTTGGAAACCGCCCTTGCCCGCGCCGAAGCCGAGCAGGCGGTGGATCGTGCGTGCCTCCTGGCCGGTGGCCTCGGCGAGGCGTTGGGCCGCACGGCCCGTCGGCGCGCACAACAGGCAGCGCAACTTTTTTGCGCGGACAATGGACAAAAGCGCGTCGAGGAGCGTCGTCTTCCCCACGCCCGGGCCGCCGGTGATAATGAACACGCGCGAAGACAGCGCGCGTCCAAGCGCGTCGCGCTGGGTAGGAGAGAGCACGCGATCCTTCTTCGACTCGTACCAGCCGACTGCCCGTTCCAGGTCCAACTCCGGGTAAGCGGAGGGCTCGGCAGCGAGGGTCAACAAACGCCGCGCGACACCTTCCTCCGCGCCGAGCATCCCGGGCAGGTAGACGAGAGTACGTCCGTCGATTTCTTCCTGCTCGAGTTCCTTCGAGGCAAGCGCCTGCGAGAGAGCGGCGGACACGATCCGCTCGTCGATCTCCAGCATCGCCGCCGTGTGGGGGACCAGTACATCGGTGGGTAACGCGCAATGCCCGTCGCCACCCGCCTCGAACAGCGTGTGCCGCAACCCCGCCGCCGCACGTTGCGGCGAATCGGCGGCGACGCCGAGTTGACGCGCGATGCCGTCGGCGGTCTTGAAGCCGATGCCGTGGATGTCGCGCGCGAGTTGGTAAGGGTTCGCACGGACTTTTTCGATGGCCTCGTCGCCGTAGGTTTTGTAGATGCGCACCGCCCGGCTAGTACTCGCGCCGTGCGCGTGGAGGAAGACCATGATCTCGCGCACGACCTTTTGCTCCGCCCACGCGGACTTGATGCGGCGGCGGCGTTCGGGGCCGACCTTGTCGACCTCTTCGAGCCGCGCGCTGTGTTGGTCGATGATGTCGAAGACACCTTCGCCGAATTTGGCCACCAGCTTTTTGGCGAGCACGGGGCCGATGCCCTTGATCATGCCGCTGCCGAGGTATTTTTCGATGCCCTCGCGCGAGGTGGGTTCGCTGGTGCGCAGGCTGTCGGCGCGGAACTGGAGTCCGTGCTGCGGATCGCGGGTCCAGTTGCCGCTGGCGACGAGCCACTCGCCGCCGTTGACGGCCGGCAGCGAGCCGAGGACGGTCACGAGGTCGCGCTGGCCACGCACGTTCACGCGCAGGATGGCGAAACCATTCTGCTCGTTGAAGAACGTGACGCGTTCGACGAGGCCTTCGAGGTGTTCCATGCGGGGCGAAAAACCGACCTCTCTATGTTACAAGTGTCCATGGAACCGTCCAGCACCCCGCCCGCCGCGCTTTTACCCGAACGCCTCGCCCGGCAGATCGGGTTCTTGATGGAGATCGACAAGGTCAAAACGGTGCTGCGCCGCAACCGGGTCATTTCCGAACCGGCGCGGCGCGAAAACGACGCCGAGCACATGTATCACTTCGCCATCATGGCCGTCGTGCTGGCCGAGTACGCGAACGAGCCGGTCGATCTGCTGCGTGTGCTGAGGATGATCCTCATCCATGACCTCGTCGAGATCGACGCGGGCGACACTTTCGTTTATGACCTGGCGGCCCAGGCCGGCAAACGGGAGCGGGAAGAACGCGCCGCCGAACGCATTTTCGGCCTGCTGCCCGACGACCAGCGCGACGAGGTTCGCGCCGCGTGGGAGGAATTCGAGTCGGAGGAAACGCCCGAAGCGCGCTTCGCAGCCTCCATCGACCGGCTCCAGCCGCTGCTCTGCAACTACCACACGCAAGGCGGCGCGTGGAAGGAGCACGGCATCTCGCGGGACCGCGTCTTCGCGCGCAACTCCAAGATCGCGCGTGGCTCCGAGGAACTTTGGACCCACGTCAGCCGCCTGCTCGAAGACGCGGCGGCCAAGGGGTACATGGCCGACGGTCAGGCCGGTTCGGAGTCCACCTCGTAAGCCGGCTTGCGGGGCTGGTCGAGAATGTCCGGGTGACGCGCGCGGGGTTCGCGGTCCTTGACGGTCGCACTCGACGGCGACGTGACGAACGGACCGCCTTCCAGCGGCGCGATGTTGGAAAACGCCACGTCGGGCATGTCGCTCGGCTTACCCTCCAGCGGGAAATCCTTGCGCAGCGGATAGAAGGGATATCCATCCCACATCAGGATGCGACGGAGATCTGGGTGGCCCGCGAATCGGATGCCCATCATGTCGAAAATCTCGCGCTCGTGCCAATCGGCCGTCCGCCAGAGGGTGCTCACCGTCGGAGCGGCTTCGAGGTCGTCCTCGCTGACGGTGGTTTTCAACCGCAGGTGCAGCCCGCTCGCCATCGAATAAAGTTCGTAGACGAGTTCGAAGCGCGGTTCGTCGCCGAAGTTGTCCACGCTGCTGATGTCCGTCAAATAGTCGAAACCGAGCGAATCCTTGCAGAAAGCGGCGATTTCGGAAAGCTTGCCCACCGGCAGGGTGAACGACAATTCTCCCCGGAACTCGGTCTTCTTGGACAGGTCCGCGCCGAACTTTCCTTCGAGTTTGGTGGCGATGTCAGCGAGCGTCATAAAAAGCGAGGGAAGCCGCTAGCGCAACGAGGCGATCAACTCGCGCTTTTGTTCGACGAAGGAATGTTCGCCCTGAATTTTGCGTTGCAGGCGCATCAGGCCTTCGAGCAGTGCCTCGGGACGCGGCGGGCATCCGGAAATGTACACGTCCACCGGGATGATCCGATCCACCCCTTGGAGCACCGCGTAGGAACGATACATCCCGCCACTCGACGCGCACGCGCCCATGGCGATCACCCATTTCGGCTCGGGCATCTGCTCGTAAATGCGGCGGACAGCGAGGGCCATCTTGTAGGTGACGGTGCCGGCGACAATCATCACGTCGCTCTGGCGCGGGGAAAAACGCATCACCTCCGCGCCGAAGCGCGAGATGTCGAAGCGCGAACTCGCGGCGGCCATCAGCTCGATGGCGCAGCAGGCCAGTCCCATCGGCATCGG
>CALMVM010000056.1:3680-8754 GCA_937873255.1 uncultured Verrucomicrobiota bacterium
CCTGCCGTCGCACGTTCCCCGCTCGTCCTGGCCATCGACATCGGCACCTCGTCGGTGCGCACGGCGTTGTTCGACGAGGGAGCACGGCGGTTGCGTGGAACGCTGACGCAACGCGAGCATACCGTCAGCCACTCGGCGGATGGGGCGGCCGAGTTCGGTATGGAAGTGATCGAGCGGGGGTTGGAGGAATGCCTCGTGGCGACGCTCGCCCACGTGGGGGGGCGGCCGATTGTGACGGTCGGCGTCTCGTGTTTCTGGCACAGCCTCCTGGGGACGGACGCGCGGGGCAGGGCAGCCACGCCAATCTATACGTGGGCGGATTCCCGCTGCCATTCGGATGCGGCCCGGCTGCGCGCGGAGATGTCCGAAAAGGCTTATCACGCGACGACGGGATGCATGTTGCGGGCGTCGTTCTGGCCAGCAAAGCTCCGCTGGCTCGCGCGCACGAATGCCCGGCTTTGTCGGCGGGTGGACCGTTGGCATTCTCCGGCCGACTGGCTGCGGGGGCGCTACTGCGACTACGGAGCGCAGACGACCGCGCCGGGGATGGCAACCGGCACCGGGTTGTTCAATCCGCGAACGATTGGCTGGGAGGATGCGCTGCTGGAAACCTTCGGCCTGCGCCGGGAGCAACTCGCGGTCGTCGACGAGGCGGCTGCGCGATTAAATCCGCGCGCCGCCCGACGATTCCCCGCGCTGGCCGACGCTCTCTGGTGGCCGGCCATCGGCGACGGGGCCGCGAGCAACCTCGGCTCCGGCGCGACACGGCCCGGCCGGGCGGCGATCAACGTCGGCACCAGCGCGGCTTTCCGCGTGATGAACGAGGGCAAGATGGCGCGCGCTCCATTCGGTCTGTTTTGCTATCGGGTCGATGAACGACGCTTCGTGGTCGGCGGGGCGGTCAGCAACGCGGGCAACCTGCGGGCGTGGTGCCGCCGGGAACTGAACCTGCCCGCAGACGACGCCGCCCTCGACCGCGCGCTCGCGGCGAGGCCAGGGCCGGTCAGCCGTCTCGTCACGCTGCCGTTCTGGTCGGCGGAACGCGCGCCGACGTGGCGCGACGACCTCGGCGGCGTATTGCAAGGGTTCTCCCAAGACACCACCGCGCTCGACGTGCTCCAGGCGACGACGGAGGCCGTGTACCATCGGTTGGCGCTGATCGCCGACCTGAGCCTCGCCGGGGCCGGGCGCACGGAGATCATCGTCTCGGGTGGCATCCTGAAATCCGCGAGCCTGCTGCAACGGCTGGCCGACGTGCTGGGCCGGCCTGTTCGCCCGAGCCTGGAACCGGAAGCTTCGCTCCGGGGAGCGGCCGTCCACGCGCTGGAAAAAATGGGGATCGATCCCGAATCGCTCTCCGACATTCGGCATCTGGCCGGGCCGGCCTTGCGGCCCCGTCCGAAGTTCGCCGCGCTCTATCGGCGTGAGCGGGAACGGCAGCAGCGGCTCGAAGCCGCCATCGGCGGCGCAACGGGTTCAACAAAATCGCACAAATAATGGCGTGCAACGCTCATCGCCGCTGTTAGCGTCAATGTCCGATGAACTTGCGACGCCATCGCGCGAGGGGCGTGGACGCCTTCACGCTGATCGAACTCCTCGTGGTCATCAGCATCATCGCCATCCTGGCCGCCATCATCCTGCCGATCTTCGGTCGGACCAAGCAGCAGGCCGACATCATCAAGACGATGAGCAACATGAAGCAGTTCGGCACCGCCATCCTCGCGTACGCCGGTGACAACAACTACCAGCTGCCCAACCGGCCGGCGGACCCGGTCGGCGGGGGTGCCAATCCGGTGAAATGGCCCGCGTTGCTCAAATCCTACCTCCAAACCGAGGCCGTCTATACGTCGCCGATCCCCGATGTGGGCGGCAAAAGCTACAAGGTCGTTCCGCCTAACAGCGTTTACAGCGACGATCACAACTATTCGAGTTACATCTACAACGGCATGAACGACCGGGGAACATGGGCTGATCACGACGTGGTCGTCCGGCTCAACACGATTGACCAGCCGACGCAGACGATCCTCTTCGGCATCGAACTGCCGGGGATAGGGCAATTCTACATGGATTTTAGCGAAGGCGGCGGGAACAATAACGACGTGCTCAACAAGAAGGCGTTTTCGAGCGGCAGTGTCTACGTGTTCTGCGACGGCTCGTCCCGGCTGCTGGCAAACACGACGGACGCTTCGGTCAACCTGCTCAAGCCGCCGAACTCCGGGATCTATACCGACTGGCTGTGGTTGACCGACAAGTCGCAGACCGGCATCATCCAGCAGGGGCACTGACCGGCGGGCGGCGAGCGCCTCGACGGCCATGTTCGAATTCATCGCACCGACGCGCCTCGGGGTCATTTCCGACACGCACGGTCTGCTCCGCAAGGAAGCGGTCGAGGCGTTGCGAGGATGCGACGGGATCATCCACGCGGGCGACGTGGGGAAGGAAACGATCCTCGGACAACTCGCCACCCTCGCGCCGGTGGTGGCGGTGCGCGGCAACGTGGACCGCGGAGAATGGGCGGAGCGCCTGCCGACGACGGAAACGTTCTCCGCCGGACCGGCGCTGATCCACGTCCTGCACGACGTTCACGACCTCGATCTGAACCCGCGCGCGGCGTCGATCCGGGTGGTGATCAGCGGACATTCGCACCAACCGTCGATCCGTGAGGACGACGGCGTGCTGTATCTCAACCCGGGCAGCGCCGGGCCGCGCCGCTTCAAATTGCCGGTGAGCGTGGCATTCCTGGAAATCGATGCCGCCGGCCAGGTCGCGGCGCGGTTGGTCGAACTCGCGGTGTGAATTTCGCGGCGTCGCGCCGGTCACCCGAGACTGCCGGCTTGCAAGCCGGGCGGGAAGGCCGCCGGCCGCTGCATGCTGCTGGCGACGTTGACGTGGCTGCCGCGCTCCGAGGCTTCGTGGAAAGCGATCATCAAGTCTATCACGTGGGCCGCCATGTCCCCGCTGGCCCGGTGCGGACGGTTGCCGCAGATCGCCGCCGCCATGTCAGCCACGCCGATGCCCCGGACGTTTTCATCGTAAGGGAAGGCGAGGGGCTGTTCGACGTACTCCTTTTCGCCGGCCCGGCGCAGTTTCACGGCACCTCCGAACGTATTGGGATCGGGCACGGCGAGGCTCCCTTCGGAACCGTAGATTTCGATGGAGAAGAGCGACCCGCCGTGCACGTCGAAGCTGGTGGTCAGCGTGCCGACCGCGCCCCCGGCGAAATCCATGATGCCCGCGATGTGCGTGGCGGTGTTGACCTTGATCTTCTGGCCGAGCTTCGCCTGACGGCCCGAGCAGGCTCGTCATGGCGGTCAGGTAATACGGCCCCATGTCGAACATCGGGCCCGCGCCGGGCTGGTAAAAAAACTCGGGGTCCGGGTGCCAACCTTCCGGCCCCCGGCTGAGCATCCAACCCGCCGCGCCGACCGGTTCGCCGATGTGGCCGTCGTCGATCAACTTGCGGCAGGTTTGCAAGCCGGCACCCAGGAAAGTATCGGGCGCGCAACCCACGCGCAGGCCTTTCGATTTGGCCAGCGCGAGTAGGGCGGTGGCGTCCTCGCGGTTGGTGGCAAGCGGCTTTTCGCTGTAGACGTGCTTGCCTGATTCCAAGACGCGCCGGGAGACAGCGGCGTGGACGGCGGGAATCGTCAGGTTGATGGCGATTTCCACCTCGGGGTCGGCGAGGAGATCGTCCACGGTCAGGGCCTTGGCGATGCCGTGTTCGGCCGCCTTGGCGCGGGCACGCTCCAGGTCGATGTCCGCGCAGGCGACGACTTCGATGTTCGGGAATTTCGACGGGGCCTCGCAATAAATCTTGCTGATGTTGCCGCAGCCGATGATGCCAATTTTGATTCGGTCCATGATCTCGGAAGGGGGAAGGAAAGAGTTAGCGCGCGGCCCACAGCATGCCGCGACGGGTGGATTCAAAGGCTTCGGGTACGTCGAAGTCGCTGGCGACGTGCCCGAGCGACGAATAATCGAGTTGTTCGTGGCTGATCGCGTCCATCGTCCGACAGGGCACCATCAAAGACAGAGCTGCCATCCGGCCGGCATCGAGGTAAGCGTCGAGCGTGTCGGCGATGTCCACCTCGAATCCCGCCTCGCGCAACGCCGGCGCGAACCGTTCGACGCATTGCTGGGGTTCATGGCCGCTCCATCTCCCCCAGACCATCAATGCGCGTCTTGTCGTCATCGTTGAAAAATCGCCGGTCCCCGCACGGGGCGGAGTCCAACACATGGCGAATCCCCGGTCGGGACGCAACCTCTTTGTCCGTGATTCGCGTCGAACTCCGGTCGCTCCGCCTCAACGGTAGTATCCGTCGGGCAGCCCGAAGGCGTTGTCGATCAAAGTAAAACCGGGCGGTTTGCCGGGCTCCATGACCACCTCGACGATGTCGAAGCGAATCGGTGTTTCCGGGCGGTGCAGCATCCGCAGCCAAGCCAGCGCACCCTGGATGATCAGCCGTTCCTTGTCGGGATCGACCGCGTCGGACGGGCGGCCGAACGCCAGGCTGGAACGGGTCTTCACTTCCACGAAAACCAGCGTCGGTCCGTGGCGGCAGACCAAGTCGATCTCACCCTTGCGGTTGCGCGGGCGAAACCTCCGGTAGAGCACCTTGTAGCCCGAGCGCCGCAGAAACCTCGCCGCTTCCTTTTCGCCGAGCCAACCCAAGCGATGCCGCGGATCCATGGGCCGCGAAGGCCAGAAGCGGCTGCGCCACCGGCCGAAACGAGTAACGATGGATCGGACAAGGGCCATCGCGGGCCAGGATAGCAAGGTGCTGGCTGGTCGGATAGCCCTTATGGCGCGAAAAACCGTAGGCCGGGAACTGCGCGTCGAATTCCTCCATCATCCGGTCGCGCGTGACCTTGGCGATGACGCTGGCGGCGGCGATGCTCAGGCTGATCGCGTCGCCTTCGACCAATGCCGTGTGCGCGATGGGGAAGGGATGCACGGGCAACCCGTCGATCAACACGTGGTCTGGCCGCCTGTCGAGCGCGAGCACCGCGCGGCGCATCGCCTCGTGGGTGGCGCGCAGAATGTTGAGCCGGTCCACGTCGCGCGCGTCGAGCG
>CALMVM010000057.1 GCA_937873255.1 uncultured Verrucomicrobiota bacterium
GCGCTAGCCCTGGCCCTAGCGGAAATCGCCGTGGGCACGGCTAACATCACGATCAACCACTACAAGGCGGAGCTGTCGAAGACGCCCGAAGGCAAGACCTTCCTGCGAGCCTGGGAAGTGGTGAACATCCTCTTCGCCCTGCACGGCGGCTACAAGGTTCTCCGTTCCGTCCCGGGCACGGTGCGCGCGCTGCGGGAAGCCTACCAGGGGCTCCGCGCGGCCCGCGCCGCCCTTGATCCCGTCGCGTTGGCGAAGGTGGACGAGGAGATGGCGCGGCTGATGCGCGAGATCAACGAAGCGGAAAAGGCGATGGCCGAGGAAGGACCGGCCGGGACGGCGGTACCCGCCAAGCCGAAGATGGCCCCACCGTCCGACCCTTACGATGTCCCGGCCTGGAAGGAGTATTACCGGCAGAACCCCGAAGCCCCGCGTTCCGTCGGCGCGGCGGCGGCCAACGATCCCACGCTGACCCCGATGGAGCCGATCCCGGCCCCGGCTCCCGTGCGAGGCGCGCCACAACACGTCGTCTTCGATCAGGCGACCATCGACGATCTCGTCGAGGTATGGAGGCGCAAGATCGCCAACGAACCCGAAAACGCCGCCCGCTACGAGGGATACATCAAAAACCTCCTCGAGAAGAGGAGCGTGTTGAGCAAGGACCCGAAGTTTCTCGGCCGGCAATCGGAAACGGAAATACAGGCGATGTACAGCTCTACCCAGAAGCGGGTAAGGGTCACCAAGTTCGGGGGCGACAAGAGAAAGTACTCGATTCCAGATTTTACTCCGAATTCGGATTGGGCCGGCGAAGGGAAGAATTGGAACGTCGAGTTTCCGACCGACGCGGAAATGGAAGCGTCGAAGGCGGGACGCCCGGTCAAGAAATTGCAGGATCTGGCCGTGCAGGTCGCGGAGCGCCGGGAGATCTACGGCAACCGGCAGACGGTGGTGATCGACATCCGGGGTCAATGGTCCGTGGGGGATGTCAGCCCCGAGGTCGCCGCGAAACACCTCGCCTACATCAACGCGCTCGGCAAAGTCGTCGCCGACGCGACCGGATTGCCCATCGAGAACATCCAGGTCATCACATGGTAGCGTCCTGACGCGTGGCGTCGGCTCCCGTCATCGACGCCGTGAACCGCCCCAGCATCGCCGCGAAGGCCACCGGCGGCAGGACCGCGTCGCCGGTCACGAACGCGTGGTCCGCCCGTTGCGTCTCGACGGCTGCCACGCGTGATTTCGCCAGGGTGAACCGCATCGCAAACGGTGGGGAGACGGCGGGCCGCCCCGCCACCTCGCCCTGCCATTGCGCGTCCAGTACCCAGCGGTTGTCCGCGCCGCGCAACGCGCCGGGCACGAGTTCGAGCTTCGCCACGCGGCGGCAGGCGAGCAGCGACGACACCCACGCATTCCACTGGGCCGCGCCCCGCAGGGAAAAACGGTCGATCCGCACCTCCACGTCCCCGGCGACCGACCGCACGGAATCCTCCACCTTGCGCCGACCGGAGAAGGTTTCGACCAGGCCCAGGATCGCCGCCGGTCCGCGCAACGCCGCCGGCCGGCGCAGCACGGGGACGCTCGTCCTGTCACCCAGCCACGGGTCATTCATCTGAACCGGCGCGAACAACCGGGTGGCCTGCGCGCCGGGCGGGGCCGAGTCCACCCGCCAGGAACCCGCCAGACGCCGGTCGCCGGCGGAGAGCCGCGTCAGCGCCCCGGCCCCGGCTAATTCCGCCGGGGCGTCCCCAAGGTCGAGATATCCGGCGAGCCTCGCCGCGTTGCCTGCCGCCATCGCTCCCGCGCGCCGCCGCAAGTCCTCCGCCGTCACCCGCCGGGGATCGTCGCCGGTCAGCCAATCCAGCCCCGCGTGGCTGTCGGCGACCCGGTCGATGTAGCGTTGGTAAACGAGCGATAGCTCCCGTGGCGACCGCAGGATGTCCGGCGCGAGCCGCGCCGCCACGAGGCCCGACGCGACGGCGCCGGCCAGCGGGAACCAGACGTGGCAGGCGCTCGGTCCGGCCAGCAGCCAGTTGCGCCCGTAGCATCGTTCGTGCAGGTAGTGCGTGTAACGCAGGTCCACCGGCGCTCCCCGCCGCGCGAACGTCACCCGCGCACCGACTCCCCGGCCCGCGTAGGCTTTGTCCACCCAGTCGAGCAGCAGCGCGGGATTGGCGCGGGTCTTCGCCGGATCGACGCTCACGCCCACCGAAACGTAATCGCCCAGCGGGATGCGCCACGCCAGCCCGTCGGCCGCCCCGGCGCGCGCCTCCAGACGCAGGAGCGCCGTCGTCCGCTGCCACGGCTCCGACTGGTCCGCCGTCCCCTTGCCGGAAGGGCGGTAATGCGCGAAGACCACCCGTTGCGCGCCGCCGAGCTGGCGGCAGCCCACCCCGAGTTTTCTTGCCACGAACCGCAACTGGTTCGTGGCGTCGAAGACGTAGGTGGACGCGAGCCGCCGGCCCCCGGCCAATCTCACGGCGTTGATCCGGTCCGCGACGGGATCGTAGTCGAGCGCGGTGGCACGGCCGTCGAGGTGCAGACAATGTTCGTCGGCGACGACCGACTCGAAAAGCGCGCGGTCCAGTCCCAGACGATCCACGTGCAACAGCCGGACGGCTGCGGGATCGCCGATCAACCGGTGATAAACAGGAGCCGCCGCGTACTGCACGAAGTCGAACCCCAGCGCGTGGTCGCCGAAGAACAACGCCTGCCGCTGCTTGGGAAAGAAATAGCGGGCGAGGTCGGGAAATTGACGCGCGATTTCCAGACTGCCTTCGGCGTTGAGGGATTCGCCGAGGCGCGGAGTTTCCGTGGGCGGCTCGCCCACGAGGAAATGGACGATGCCGGCGGAGGAAAGCGCCCGGCTGATGGCCATGCCGGTCAGCCCCGCTCCGAGGATGACAGGACGCGCCGCCGAGGGGTCCGGTGAGGAGGATTTCAATCGCATGGGTGTGCCGTGGAGTGGGAGGCCCGCGTGGTCAGAGCGCATAGCGAACGATCAGGAACACCTGCGCGTCCGCCGCGCGCGTCAGCACTCCGCCGTCCTCCGTCGCGTTGACGGCGAAGGCCCGCTTGCCCGCGTCGTTCAGGTCGGCGGTGGCCGCGTCCCACGCCGCCGGGTCGCCCAGCGCGCGGTGGACCGGCGGGCGGTTGCCGTCGAGCGCGTACAGGTCGACGCCAGTGACAGTGATGGCTTTGTCGCGCGTGAAGTACGGGAAATGATCCCGGCGGATCACGGCCGAGAGATTCGACGGGGCCGCGCCGTTGACGAACGCCGCCCATTCGCTGGGGAATTCGTAGCGCAGATGGAAGAGCAGCGCGAGGCCGGCCTCGCCCGCCGGCTGCAACGCGGCGTCCAGCGACGCCACCACCTTCGCGGCGTCCACCCCCTGGCGCGCGGTGTAGCGGACGTGCAGGATCACGTCGGAGACCGTCGCGTGGTCGAACGCCGGATAGTTCGTCGGCAACTCCAGCTTCCAGGTGCTCACGGCTCCGGCCCCCTCGAACGGCAGGAACCGCTCGTCGTGCAGGTTGGTCTCGAAGGTCCCGCCATCGTAGTTCGCGCCGCTGGTGACGACGGATTGCACCGCCCCGGCGTAGTCCACGAAGCGGTCGTCCTCCGCGCCCTGCCGCGCGTAGTCGTCGGCGGCGAGCGGGGACTTGCGCAGGCTGCTGCCGAGCAGGGAGAGCGTGCAATAAACGCCCGTGTAGGGGCCGACGACCGACGGGACCGAAAGCGCCACCGTCCTGATGCGGCGCAGGTAATGTCCGGGGCAATCCATGTCGTAGAGCCATTCGGGGATCGTCAACCGGCACGTTCCAACCGTCTTGAGCATGAGCAAGGAGAGCGGGTCGAGCTGGCGTAGCGAGACGTGTTTCGTCAGTTCCAATTCGCGCCGGTTGCAATCGTGGTAGGTCATCTCCATCCGCTTGACATCGAGATAGAGCGCCTCGCCGCAGAGCAGACCCTTGCGCCCGCCGTCCCAGCCGCCGGGTTTTACCAGGTCCTGCGAGTCCAGTTCGGGGCGCAGGAGTTCCTGTTTCATCGCCCGCTCCGCCCGGCGCGCCGTGTCGAAGGCGAAACGGTAGTACTCCTGGTAGAGCCGGAAGGACTCGCCCTGCATCCAGAGATAAAGGTCCTCGTTGGTGAACTTGCCCTGCAGGAGGAAATCGTTGACCTCCTGCGCGTCGGCGACCTCCTGCCGGGCGTTGAGATACTCGCGGTGCGCGGTCTGCTCGGCGAGGAGTGAATTCAGGATGCTGCGCCCGACCTGCATTATTTCGTGCGCGGCGAGGTTGTGTTGGAACACCCACTCGTCGGCGCGGCGTTCGTACCCGGCGGCCCGGCCCGCCATGCCCGCCTGCTCCTGTTCCCAGGTGGCCGCGATCTCGGCCGCGTCGCCCAGGAATTTGGCCGCCGCCGAGAGCACCTTGCCGCCGGTCACTTCGGAACTCATGCCGATGCCCCAGAAGTGCGCGTCGATGTTGACGGTGGGCACGGGAGTCAGGGACGCCGCAAGGAGGTTGGCCGCCCCCGCCGCCAAATGCAGGTCCCTGGCCCGGGGCAGGAGCCTGTTGAGTTCATTGTCCTCGTTCGCGTTGAGATACAGCCGCCCCGCGCCGGATGCCCCGACTTGCTGCGAGGGCGACGCGTTCCCGGCCAGCTTCAGGTCGGCCAGCTTTTGCAGCGTGAGCTTCCGGTCGTACTGCCCGACCAACGCGGCGTAGGCGTCGTCGAAATTCTCCTCGGTCAGTTCGGTGCGGTCCAGCGCGAGGTCGTCCGGCGCTTCCGGGTCGGCCGGCAGTCCCAGCAGACGCTGGTAGTAGCGCAGCCGCTCCAGCGCCGCCGCGCGGCCGGTCAGCAGCGAGGCGGTGGCTTCCTGCGCGGACTTCCATTGCAGGAAACGCACCTCCTGCGACATCGCCTGGATGCGGACCTCGTGACGCTGACGCATCAGGGCGAGGTGTTCGGCGTCGTTTTTTTCCAGCGCGGAGAGCAGCGTGCCGCCGAGCGCGCGCAGTTCGCCGCAGAGTTCCAGCGCCTTCTCGATCAAGGTCAGGCTGCGGACGGGGCCGACGGGTTGGTTCGAGCCGCCGGCCATGCTCTCGACATACATCCTCGCAGCCGCCGCCCTGACCAGCAGGCCGGGGTCCAGCGGCGGGTCGAACAACGCCAGCGGACGGACGCCCCCTGCGATGTCCATGCAATGGCGAATCTTGAAGAGCCGGTCCGCCCCGGTGTCCCAATAGGCCAGCAGCTTGTCGTTGCGCGGGAGGCAAAAATACAGGGTGCGCCCGATGCCGAAGAGCGCATCGGCATCCCCGCCGTTGCCGGCGGCGTCCGCACCGGAATCCGGCGCGGCGAGGTTGAACGGAAACTGTCCTTCCAGGTCCACGAGCGCGTCGCCGACGGGACCCAGCCCGGCCTGCTTGAGTTGCGCGAAGGTCCGGGCCTTGACCCTGCCGAGGGTCGGGACCTGCTGCGGGCGCTCGCCGAGGACGTTGGACGCCAGGACATAGATCTGCGTGGCCTCGTTGATGGACTCCACGGTGTCCTGCCGGAAAAGCTGGTCGCCCCAGGCGATGAGATTATCCAGATACTTCATCACCACGCTGTACTGGTAGGCCACCGGCCGCGTGCGCGCGACCGCGTGGGGCTGGAACGGCGCGCGGCGGATCGCGTCGTAGCCATTCATGATCTCGTCCTGGCGCGACTGGCCGTCGGGCGGCAGGTCCGCGCGCGGGGTGCTGAGCGTGCGAAGGATGTCCTCGACACGCCCGCCACCGTCCTCCCGGCGGAAGGCGAGGAACTTCCAGAACGGCCGGGGCGGGTCGCCGTCCGGGTCGGTCCAGGCGGGATCGAAGATGTAGTGGAACCAGCGTTGCGCCTCGGCGAAGCGTCCGTTTTTGCTCAGATGCACGGCCACCGTCAGCGGGATGTGGAAAAACAATTCCCAGTTGTAGGCCGCGTAGGCACCGCCCCCGGCGGTCTCGATTTCCTTCGGGAAGGATTCTACCCGCACGAGCCTGCCCTGGCGCGGCTGGTAGAAGAGACGGAAGAAATCGTGCGCGGGATCGCTCTGCGGGTCGGCTGTTTTCAGGCTTTCCTGCCACGCGGGATCGAACATCCCGGCGAGGGAATCCTGGTTCAGCCTGGCGATCAGTTCTCCGACGAAGGGATGGAAAAAATTCCGGAACGTGTAAGTGAACTGCGTGTCCGCGCGGTTCCACGTCAGGATCGCTCCGAGGTCTGCCGTCAGACGGTCATGGAAGCCGATGGCGTCGTTGAAGTTTTCCATGGTGCTCCTTATTTCTTGAATGGGCTGAAAATCGCGCCCGCCGCTCCGATCCGGCGGTCGCCGTACCCGACGCTGAACCCGCCCCCCGCCCCCTGCGGGAGGCTGGCGTCCTCGCTGAGGACATACCGGATGGCCATGCGGCCGTCTTGGTCCGGCGGCCCTCCCGCCGGAGGCATGGTGTGGACGGTCAGCGGCGAGATTTCCGTGGCCTGCGGGGCGGCCGCGCCTTCGAGGATGCCGTAGCCTCCGTAGCCGCGGACCCACACCGTTTTCTCCGTCGTGGCGGCGAGGAAGACGTGGCGGCTGTCGGAGAAAAAGAACGGCGCGTTCCACGGGTCGGCCAACTCGTGCCTCGGGCCGACGAACTCGAAGGGCATGGCGGTCGAAAGAATCTGCCGCGTCAACTCCGTGGACGGTTCGGCCCGGTAATCGAGCGCGAACACGCGCGGGTCGGTGCCATCGAGTTCCCTGCCGGCGGGAGACGCCACCACGGCGGGGAGTCCGTCGTGTTCGTCCTCGCCCCGGACCGGCAGGCTGTGCGTGTTGTAGAACACGAAGGAGCCGGGCCACGCGTCGCCCACGATCCATTTGCCGTTCGGGGCGCGCCACACGGGCCGCTCGTTGGCGTAGACGCGCAGCGCGTCCCCGGCGCGGGTCACGCTCAGGCGAAGGGCCGCGCGATCAAAAGCGCCGACGGCGGCGTAGGACACCGTGGTAGGACGGTTCACGTCCGACGTTTTCGCCGTTTGCCACTTGCCGTTGTAATACTCGCTCCAGCACAGGACGGCCTGGGTCCTGACCCAGGGAAGTCCGGGGATGTCCTCGCTGCGAAGCTGCGTCAGGTTGCCAGGCGGCGGTTTGCTGGCCGTGTCCGGCGCTTTCTTGAGCAGCCGCAGCCAGAACAGCAGCAGACGCCCGCCCCAGACCACCGGCATCACAGGATTGTCCTCGATTTCGAGCTTGATCTGTTCCCACGGCGTCCAGCTGCCGTATTCGTGGCGGCGGTAATAATATTTCCGACCCGCCCCGGCACTGCGGGCAACGACGTGGTTGGTGTTCGCCGCCTCGTCGTGGTAGATGGCGCAGGGTTCCAGCTTGGCGACCTCTTCGAGCTTGGCGAGGTAGTTGAGCAAGGCGGTCGTGGCAGAGTCATCGCTGATGTCGCCCTGCATCAATTCGCTCTCGACCTCCTTGAAGAACGGGGATTTGTCGTCGCGTAACTCGGGTTCCAGCCAGTTCTCGGGGAAGAGGTAGACCTTGCGGTTGGCTTCCCAGACCCGGTAGCGTTTCATCCACTCCCACTGCCGGGCGTCGAGGGAGGTCGGGGAGACGCGCGATTCGAGGTTCAGGAAGCACCGCTCGATGAAAAGCTGCACCGAGGACAGCGCGTGGCGGACCCGCGAGGTCTGCATGCAGGGTTCGGTCTGCACGTCCATCAGGAAGTACTCGAAAAGTTTGTCCGGCGAGTCGATGCCGGCGGTCTCCGGGCGGGCGCGCATCCCGTGGAGGATGTAAGCCGTCAGCGCGTTTCTTTGCAGGGCGCGCAACTCGTCGTTGAGCGGCCGGACGACCTCGCGCCAGTCGGTCGGAGCGTAGCGGGCGCGCAATGCGGCTTGCAAGATCCGCGTCGTGTTGGCGGTCGGCTCGTTGGTCGTCGCCTGGATCAACGCCCGGGCCGGGATGCCCATCGTACGAACGAGCGCCATCGCGTCGTAAACTCGCCGGAAAAAGTCGAGGTGAGCGAGGTCCTCGACGCTCCCTCCGAAATGCGCGAGCAGATCAAACAACGACACCAGGTCCCAACGCGTGACCGCGAACAGGAGGCCGTTCGCGTCACTGGCGGCCGACGCCGGGTCTTGCAGGATTTGCAACAGCGACTCATCCACCGGTGAGACCTCCGCTTTGATCCGGGCGAAGTCCAGCAGGGCGCTTAGCGGGGCGAGCAGAGCGGCGGGCGCGGGGTCGGCGGCAGCGGGATCACCCTCGTCCGGCGAGGCGTTGAGCCAGGGGCGGCCGTCGGCGTCGGTGCGGCCCTGCGCGTTGATCCGGTAATCCGCGTGACGGGCGAAGTGCGCCGTTTCGTTGGCCGTCAGGCCGAGCCGCTTCGCCAGTGTCGCCGCCTTCAGGAAGCGGACGATTGTGCGCCGGAACGCGGCGAACGGTTCCGCCGGATAGAGCGCCGACGCCGGGACCACGCGGTGCCCCTGGCCCTTCGGCTGCCAATCCCATGACAGGCGCGCGAGGTTGCGCACTTTTTCCACGGTCAATTTGAGCGGGTAAAGGGTTCCCGCCTGCCACTCCAGTGGGTCGGCGTTCTGCCAGTGCGTCCCGGCACGAACGAGGGCGACGGACCGCTCCGCTACCCGCAGCGTTACCGCCGCACCATCGTCGGCCTCGACCGACAGATTGAAAAATCCGCTCTCCGGCGCTTCGATCCAGCCGCGCCACACCCCGGAGACCGCTGACCCCGGCGTGGGATTGGCCGGCAGCGGCGTGCCTCCGCCGGGAGAATAATCCACCGATGGCGCGATGCCCCCGGACGGTAGGGGGTCGCCGGTAGCCGTGTCGCCCGCGAAAAATTGCGCCGAAAGGCCCGGCGTTTCCAGCGCGGCAACGTCGTTCCACGCGGGTTGGCCGGGCGGTCCATCCGCCTCCAGCGGGAAGGGTCCGCTGACCGGGGCCAGGAGGGCCTGCACGAGCACCGGATCGGCGTTCGTCGCCGCACCGATGACCCCGAGCGCCTGCTGCCGTTTGCCGGCCTGCACCAATTCGGGCAGGATCGACTTCAGCAGGGCGGCGCGCTTCTCCGCCGCCGGCTGCGCACCGCCCGTCACATAGGCGTCGTAGGGAGCCTGCAACTCCGGGTATCGGGCGAAGAACGGGTCGGTGACGGCGTGATTTTTGTTGTAGAGATCATCGACCGCCGCGCCGAACGCCCCGGACCCGGCCGCCGCTTTGAGCGCGTCCCGCGCCGCCGCCGTCAGGACGCCGGAGTAGGAGAGCTTTTTGCGGAAATCATCGTAGGCCAGTTTCGGCGCGCCGGCATCCGTGCGGCCCGCCGCGTTCTCGACGGCAGCCAGGGCGGGGGAGCCGGGGGCCAGGGTTCCGTCCGGGTCGCCGAACGCCACGTTCACCGTCAGGACATCGTCCAGCAG
>CALMVM010000058.1 GCA_937873255.1 uncultured Verrucomicrobiota bacterium
CGGTACGCTCGCTGCCGACCACAAAGCCTGATTCTCAAACGCAACACGCAAATTAATAATAAAACTTCGGCAACGAAAAAAGTTGGGTGCGCGGACTGAGCATCCTGTGGTCGATCTTCCTGCTGGCGCTGCTGGCGGAAGCGTTCAACGCCGCGTTCTACCTCTTAGCGGGCAAGGTCAGTTGGCCGCCCGCGAGCCACCTCGTTTTCGGGAGCGTCGATGTCGGGGCCTTGCCCCTCGAGACCATCCGCCTGGCGATGATTTGCACGCTATTCATCGGCCTGTGGGCCGGTTGGGGATGGCTGCGCTGGTTGCTCGGCGTGGCGGCGTTCCTGGCCGGCGCGTTGCTGCTCGTGCAGGTGATCCAATCCTACCACGCGGCACCGAAGTTCCGCAAAACCGGCATCGCCGACGCGCCGGTCTTTTCGTCCATCGAATCCCTGCCGAAGACGGCGTTGGGCATCCTCTACCTGCTCATGGCCGGGTACGTTGTGTTCTCGTACGACGTGGTGGAATTCGTTAACCACCGTCGCACCCGGGGGCGTATCTGGTCGGCGCTGCTCGTCACGGTGATCGTTTATCCCTGCATGCTGCTGATCCTCGGTGCGCAGCCCATCTACAATTTCTGGCTCCAGAAACAACGCGCCAGCGCGCTGGCCTTCGGCGAGGACACCCTGCGCACGATGTCGGACCAATGGGCCGGCAACTGCATCGACGACCGCATCGACCGGGAGTTCGGCAAACAGTTCACGCCGGACGGCCGCAAGTCGACCTTTGCCAATTTCAAGGATCTCGGCCACCTGACCGCTGCAAATCCGGTCCCCCCAATGGTCATCACCTCGGTGAAACCGGACCCGTTGCAAAACATCGTGCCCGCGCCGGCGGATATCTCGACCCAGGTGACGAAAGATGAATCCGGCTTCCAGATGAACGCGCGCTACAGCACGACGGGGGCGACGTTCGAGCACGGCGAGGTAAAATTCGGCTTTGACCTGGTGCGCGATCTTTTCGGCCCTTGGCGGATTCGGGGACTGGACGCCGTGCCGATCCGCATCGACCGGCCGCACAAGGCCGCGCCGACCCCGTCGCCGGACGCCTCGCCGGTGCCAGGCGCCCCGAACGATCCTGCCGCCAGTCCCGCGCCATCGGCCATGCCTGGCCCGACCACTTCGACGGCGCCGACCGACGCCGCCGCGCCGACACCGGCCGCGACGCCGGTCCCATCGCCTGCCGTCGCGCCCGGCGTTTCACCTGCCGCCTCGGTCGTCCCGCCGGCCACGCCTGCTGCGCCGGTCGCCCCGCCGCCGGCCGCGTCCACCGCACCGGCCGCTATCCCAACAGCGACTCCAGCTCCGTCAACCGGCGGCTGAACAGGCCCAACGCCGCGTCCACCGGCGCGGGCGTGGACAGATCGACGCCCGCTTTTTGCAGGGTCTCCAGCGGATACTCACTGCCGCCCGACTTCAGGAAGCCGAGATACGCTTCCAGGTCGGCCGGACCGCCGTGGAGCACCTTTTGCGAAAGCGCCACCGCCGCCGAGATGCCCGTGGCGTATTTGTAGACGTAGAACGCGTTGTAGAAATGCGGGATGCGCAGGCACTCGATGTCGAGTTCCGCGTCGAGCACGAAATCGGGGCCGAAGTACGCTTCGAGCAACCCGTGGTAGGTCGTGCGGAAGGTGTCGATGGTCAGCGGTTCGCCGGCTTCCTCCATCGCGTGCACGATTTTCTCGAACTCCGCGAACATCGTTTGCCGGTAGAGCGTGCCGCGCAGGTCGTCGATCTGGCGGTTGATGAGGTAGGCGCGCATCTGCGGGTCGTCGGTGCGCTCCAGCAGGTGGTGGGTGAGCAGTTCCTCGTTGAACGTGCTCGCCACCTCGGCCAGGAAGATCGGGTAGTTGTAATCCTGGTAGCTCTGCGCGCGTTGCGAATGCCACGTGTGCATCGAGTGGCCCGCCTCGTGCGCGAGCGTGTAGACATCGGAGAACACGTCGGCCTTGTAGTTCATCAGGATGTACGGCGGGTTGCCGTAGCTGCCGGACGAAAACGCCCCGCTGCGCTTGCCCTTGGTCTCGTAACGGTCGCACCAGCGCCCGCGCATGAGCCCTTCCTCCAGCGTGCCGACGTACTCACCGCCCAACGGCGCGAGCGCCTCGACGACCAGCCGCGCGGCATCGTCGAAACTCGTGTTCTTTTGCACCCCGGCGACCATCGGCACGTAGGTGTCGTACTGATGGATTTCGTCCAGGCCGAGCACGCGGCGGCGCAGGGCGTAGTAGCGTTGGAGCGGCTCGAAATGCGCGTGGACCGAGGCGATGAGACTGTCGTAGATGCTCACCGGGATGCGGTCGGAGAATAGCGCCGCCTCCAGTGCCGACGGATGATTGCGTGCGCGGGCGCGGAAAACGTCCGCCTTCACAGAACTGCTCAGCGCTGCCGCCAGTGTGTATTGGTGGTCGCTGAATTACTTGTAGAACTGGTGGAACGCCGCCTTGCGCAACGCCGGGTCGCGCTTGTAGAGAAACGACGAATAGCTGCTCTGCGAAAGCTCGACCTCGCACCCGTGCTCGTCGCGGATCGTGCCGAACTTCATGTCCACGTTGGTCAACTGCGCGAACGTTTCCCGGTGCCCGGCGAGCGCCGTCGCGCCGAGGGCCAGGAGACGCTCCTCCGCTTCCGACAGGATGTGCGGACGGAAGCGGCGGAGTTTTTTCAGCCGCGTCTTCCACGGACCCAGCGCCGGGTCGGCCAGCAGTCCCGCGAACGCCTCGTCGGGGATCGCCTGGATTTCAGGATCGAAAAACGCGCTGGCCTCGCCGATGCGGGTGTACAGGTTGTCGAGTTGCGCCTCGCGGGCGAGGAACTCCGTGTTGCTGCCGTCCTCACTGGTCTGGAGCGAGGCGAAGCTGTAGAGGCGCTCCAGCTTGAGGCCGAGGGCTTTTTCGAATTCGAGCGCGGCGAGAAGGTCCTGCGCGGTGCGTCCGAGGCGGCCCTTGAAGTCGAGCAGCTTGCCATATTCGCCGCGCACGAATTCCAGGTCGGCCTGCCACGCGGCGATGTCGGGATAAAGCGGGGTGAGGTCCCAGGTGTCGGCGGCGGGGATCTCCGCGCGGGTGGGCAC
>CALMVM010000059.1 GCA_937873255.1 uncultured Verrucomicrobiota bacterium
TCCTCAATCAACGCGACGACCTGACCGATTTTGACCTCGTCGCCTTCCTGGGCCTGGATCGTCACACGGCCCGTGCCGGCGGCGCCGATCTCGCTCGAAACCTTGTCGGTCTCCAGGGTCAGGTGCAATTGCTTGGCCTGTCCGGTGTCGCCGTTTTTCTTGTGCCACGCGGCGATGACTCCGCTGGAGATGGATTCGCCGACCGGGGGGATTTTGACTTCGAGGCTCATAAATTCGCAAGATTACGCCACTGCCATCTGCTCGGAAATGAATGCGTTGATCTGCTTGGCTGCTTCCTGCGGGGTTTGAACTCGCACTAGCCGTCTGCCCTTCAGAATTGCTGGAACTTCAGACGTTTCACTTGCCACCCACAAGGCCCGTGTCGGCTTTTTGCTTCCCAATGCGACACCCAACTCGAACAGGACATTTGGATTCCCCGCCGAATGCTCTGTGAAGATAAATACCATCAGGTCCGAAGCGTTGAACACCCTACGGAAGTGGTCTTCCCAATCCTCACCCAGACGAATTTCTGTTTCCCGGCTGCTGACAGCTAATCCAGCCGAAATCAGCAGAGAAGCCAATTCGTTGGTCCACGGCCGGTCTGCCGGAGCATAAGAGAGAAAAATTTTCATGCGGGCTTAGTCGTGGGCTGATTTGCTTCCACACGCTGTTTCAGTTCTTCAAAGTAGCGGTCGAGCCGATTGATGTCGATGACGTTGCGGCGTTTGAGCAGTACCGGCACCCGGTTATCTGCTTGGAGATCGGCTGCGGTGATACCATGCAGTACCGGTACGAGGGGAATGGATCGATCCCATGAGACGCCAATTTCGATCCAAACGTAGGGACGTTCAAGCGCCCATGGAGTAACCAAAACGAGTAGTTCCGTCGCTGCATCAAGCGCGGTTTTGATCCTTTCTTCGAAATCAATCCCAATCTGGATGTCCGCCTCGTCAAGGAAGGTTTTGGCTCCCGCCCGCTGACAGTGGTGCGAAATTTGTCGCGCGACCCAAGTGTCCACGCCGCTGTGGCTGATGAAGACGATGTACTCCGCCACGGACGTGTTTATTACAGGCTGAAAGCCTCCGCCACGAGCTGCTTTTGCTCGCGGTCGTGCAGCGTCTTGGCCCCGACGGCCGGGCTCGCGCTGGCGTTGCGGCCGGCGTACTCGAAACGCTTGCGCGGCGGCAGCAGTTCGGACAGCAGCGGCGCGACGAAACTCCACGCGCCCATGTTCTGCGATTCCTCCTGACACCAAACCCATTTGTCCACGTGCGTGTACGGCCCGAAGATTTCCCGCAGCCGCTCGGTGTGCAGCGGGTAAAGCTGCTCGACGCGCACCAGCGACACGTCGTCGGCCTTCGCCGCCTCGCGCGCCTTGAGCAGGTCGTAATACACCTTGCCCGTACACAGGATCACGCGGCGCGTCCCCGCCGCACCGGCAGGCGCGGGGTTCTCGATGATCTCCTGGAAACCGGCGCTCGTAAAATCCTCGTTGCGCGACACCGCCAGTTCCGAGCGCAACAGGCTCTTGGGCGTCATGATGACCAGCGGCTTGTAGAACGGTTTTCCATTCACCGTGCGCAGCATCTGTCGGCGCAGGACGTGGAAATACTGCGCGGGCGTCGTCAGGTTGCACACCTGGATGTTGTCCTCCGCGCACGCTTGCAGGAACCGCTCCACCCGTCCGCTGGAATGCTCCGGCCCCTGCCCCTCGTAGCCGTGCGGCAACAGCAAAACGATGCCGCTAGGCCGCTGCCACTTGGATTCCGACGACACGATGAACTGGTCGATGATCGTCTGCGCGCCGTTGATGAAATCGCCGAACTGCGCCTCCCACATGCACAGCATCTCGGGGTAATCCATCGAGTACCCGTAGTCGAACCCGAGCACCGCCGCCTCGCTCAGGGGCGAGTTGTAAACGCAAAAACGCGCCTGCCCCTCGGCGAGATTATTGAGCGGGATGTACCGCTCGCGCGTCGTCGCATCGTAGAGCACGCTCAACCGCTGCGAGAACGTCCCGCGCCGGCTGTCCTGCCCGCTCAACCGCACCGGCTTGCCCGCCAGCAAGAGCGAACCGAAAGCGAGCGCCTCCGCGTACGCCCAATCATACGGCCCGCCGGCCTCGAACACCTTCAAGCGCCGGTCGAGCAGGTTACGCTTGAGCTTGTCGAGGATGTGGATCGAGTCGGGGACATGCGTGATGGCGCGCGCGACTTTTTCCAGGCATTCCAGGTCGATGGCCGTGTCGGTCGGCGCGTGCGAATACGGCGGCTGGAAGATCGCATTCGATCCCGCGAACTTTTTCTTCGACCCCGGCTTCTCGCCGCCGGCCTTAACCTCGGTGAACGCCGCCTCGCACGCCGCCTCGTATTCCTTGAGCAACGCGCCGGCCTCCTGCTCGCTCACGCGGCCCTCGGCGGCGAGTTTCTTGCGGTAGAGTGTGGCCACGCTGGGCTGCTTGGCGATCTGCGCGTAGAGGTCGGGCTGGGTGTAGTTGGGTTCGTCTCCCTCGTTGTGCCCGTAGCGCCGATAACAGTACATGTCGATGATGACATCGCGCTTGAACTCCTGCCGGAACTCCGCCGCCAGCGCACCGACAAAACACACCGCCTCCGGGTCGTCGCCGTTGACGTGGAACACCGGCGCTTCGATCATCTTCGCCACGTCCGTGCAGTACAGCGACGAACGCGAGTCGGCCGGCAGCGTCGTGAACCCGATCTGGTTGTTGATGACGACGTGGACCGTCCCGCCCGTGCGGTAGCCGGGGAGCTGGCTCATGTTGAGCGTCTCGGCCACGATGCCCTGGCCGATGACTGCCGCGTCGCCGTGGATGAGCAGTGGGACGACCAATTTGCGCTCGACGGTGTCTTCCAAAATACGCTGGCGGGCGCGCGCCTTGCCCTCGACGACGGGATCGACGAACTCCAGGTGGCTGGGGTTGGACGCCAGCCGGATCTGGATCTCGCGGCCGTCGCCGAGCGCGCGGGTGGACTCGTAGCCGAGG
>CALMVM010000060.1:0-1965 GCA_937873255.1 uncultured Verrucomicrobiota bacterium
CTTGATCGATGCTTTTACGAAGTTCTACTGGTCGAACTGCTGCTTGACGGTCACCTCCGTCGGCAGCGTCGTGAGCAGATGCGGCAGACGCTCGCGGATCGCGTTGACGATGTCGAGCGTGGACGCGACGCCCGCCTTGTAAACGGACAACAGCACACCGCGCTGGCCGTCCTGGTGGACGATGTTGGTCTGCGGGGTAAACCCGTCGCGCACGCTGCCGATGTCGCGCACGTACACGATGGCCCCGCTGCTGCTGCGGATGGGGATGTCGCCGATCTCGGCAATCGTCGTCGGGCTGGCGTTCATCTCCACGTCGCTTTCCAGGCTGCCGAGCTTCACGGTGCCGCTGGGCAGGACGAGGTTTTGCACGGTCAGGGCATTGACCACGTCCGTCGGCGAGAGCCCGCGCGCGGTGAGCTTGGCCGGATCGAAATCGATCATGATCGAACGCTGCTTGCCGCCGAAGGGATACGGGATCGCCGCGCCGGGCACGTCGGCGTAGGCCGTGCGCACGTAGTTGATGGCGATGTCGTAGAGTTCCGCCTCGCCGCGTTTCTCGCTGCTCAGGCCGAGCTGGATGATGGGCACGCTGCTGGCGTTGTACGAGATGATGAGCGGCGGCGTGATGCCCGTGGGAAGCTGCTTGAGGATCGTCTGGCAAATCGCCGTGACCTGCGCGAGCGCGGCGGGCAGCTTGGCGTTGGGCTGGAAGAAAACCTTCGTCACGCTGATGCCGTTGAGCGAGGTGCTCTCGACGTGCTCGATGTCGTTGACCGTCGTGGTCAGCACGCGCTCGAACGGGCTCGTGATCCGGTCGCCGAACTGCGAGGCCGGCATGCCCGTGTACTGGAACACGATGGACACGACCGGGATGTCGATGTTCGGGAAGATGTCGCGCGGCGTGCGCAGGATCACGAAGATGCTCATGAGCACCAGCAGCAGCGAGGCCACGACGAAGGTGTACGGCCGGCTAAGAGCGAGTTTGACGATCCACATAGGGCCTTAAATCGAACATCCCGCCGACGCGCGTTTTCCTGTCGAAGGCAGCCGGCGGGTCGGAGAACATCCCGCCTCCGACCGGATTTTCCAAATACATCTTCACTTCCCGACAAATACCGACGTGTCCCCGGTCAGCGTCCCCGGCTGTCCGACCGGGATCAAATTTCGTTGTTCCGCGCGCTGGCGGCGTCGGCGAAAGACGTTTTCCAACCGGGCGTCAGGTCCGTCGAACGGCTCTGCGCGCCGGTGCGGATTTGTTGGGCGTCAGGGCCGGTGCCGGGCGCGGGCAGCAGGTAGCGGTTTACCAGGGAAAGGACGCGCGCGGTCAGATTCGGGAAAACGGCCTGCGCGATCTCGGCCGCGCGCACGCTCAGCGGGAACGTCAACACCGGCTGCCCCCGGCGGCACGCCTCGACGATCTGCCTCGCCGCGCTCCCGGCGCTCACCGAATCCAGCGGGAAACTCGACGCCGTGGCGAACCAGTCGAACTCCTTCGCGTGCTGCCCCTTGAACTCGGCGTTGACGTGCGAGCCCGTGCGCAGCAACCCCGGCGACACGGTCGTCACGCGGATGCCGTCGCGGGCGAGTTCGTTGGCGAGCGAGCTTGAATACCCGACGAGCGCGAACTTGCTGGCGCTGTACGGCGCGAGGTGGGGCACGGCGATCCGGCCGCCGATGGAAGCGATGTTGACGATGCGCGCGCCGCGTTCGCCGTGCAGGTGCGGCCGGGCGGCGCGGTTGACGTGGAAGGCCGCCCAGAAGTTGAGTTGCATCGTGCGCTCGAAGTCCTCGACGGTCATGTTTTGCAACGGCCCGGCCTGGATCGTGCCGGCGTCGTTGACGACCACGTCGAGCGCGCCGAAATGCCTGGTGACGGCGTGGATCGCGTCGGGGATTTCCTCGGGCCGCGTCAGGTCGCACGGGACGTCGAGCACCTCGCCGGGATCAGGGCTGCCGTCGGGTGTG
>CALMVM010000060.1:1975-4484 GCA_937873255.1 uncultured Verrucomicrobiota bacterium
GGACCGAAAGAAGGTCCTGCCGGGCGCGTTCGAGTTCGTCGGCATCGCGGGCCAGCAGCGCGAGCGACGCGCCTTCCGCGCGCAGCCGCCGCGCGATGGCCAGTCCGAGTCCGCGCGACCCACCGGTGATGAGCACGACCTTGTCCCGGAAAAAATGCGGTTCACGCCGCAGCCGCGAGAGCGCGTATCCGGCGGCGGCAAGGCCGGCGAGGGCCAGCAACGGAGAAACGGACGAGGGATGGGACGATCTGCGCATCATGGTCCCGACAGAATCGCACCGGGACGGACGGGCGCGCTTTCTAAAGGCAGAAGGCGGAAGTTCAGAAAAGCGACAGAGCTACGTTCGGGACACCATGAACCCGATCTCCTCCGTTTCCGGACTTCTGCCTTCCACCTCCTACAACTTCCTCACGCCGCCTTGCGCAGCGCCGCCGTGAAGTGCCGATTGCCTTCGTTAAACTCCTCGACGGCAGGGACGACCAGTTGCGCGAACTGGCCGATGTCCTGGTAATTGATGAGCTGATCAACGGCTAAAGCGTAGGCATACATGTCGTCGCCCGTCTCGAACGACTGGCAGAGCATGACGACGTACGTCTGCCGGCGCTCGTCGGTGAGCATGGCGTTGAGATGCTGCCAGAGGACGTTTTCGACGAGCGCGTAGCCTTCGAGGTTTTCGAGCAGCACCGTCAGGTCGTACGAACGTCCCCCCAGCCTTTGGATCGCGGCCTGGTGGCCGGTGGCGTGATGCACCTTGTAGCCGATACCACGCAACTGGCCCGTGAGATATTCCAGGTAGCTCGGCTCGTGGCAGCACACCAGCGCCGAACGGTCGTCGCGGCCGATCTTGTCCTCCTGGTTATTGGCGACTTGGCTCTGGGCGGGAACCTGGATGCGTAGCGGTGCGCTCATGGGAAGGGTTGTGGGTTGTGGGTTGTGAGTGGTGGGTGATGAGGTGCGAAGTTGAAAAAAATCCGTTCTGCTACTCACAACCTACAACCCACAACCCTCTGTTTACTTGGTCATTTGCAAGGCAGGCATCGGCCCGGCCGGCACGGGGGGCGTCGACGGTTCGGAGGAGGTCGGTGCCATCTTCAAGCCGGAGAACTCCTGCTTCTGGTTGAGCGCGTGCTTGTGCTGGTCGACCCCGCGGCTGATGACCGGCTTGCGCGAGGCGTAGGCCATGGCGGTTTCCTCCTCGATGGCCCCGGCCTTGAACGCCGCCAGGATCGACTGGTCGAACGTCTGCCAGCCGTACGTCGCCGACGCGGCGGTGATGTCGTAGAAGGTGCGCTCCTCACTCTCGCCGAGCAGGATCGCCTCGCGCGTGCGCAGGTTGCTGCCCATGATCTCCATGACGAGCTGCCGGCCGCCGCCGATCTTCGGCGCGAGACGCTGGGCGACGATGTAACGCAGCGTTTCCGCGAGACGCTGGCGCATCTGCCCCTGTTCGGCCTGGTCGAACATGCCGAGGATACGGTTGATGGACTGGCCGGCGTTGATCGTGTGCAAGGTACTGACGACGAGGTGGCCAGTCTCGGCCGCCGTGATGGCGATTTCCGTCGTGTCGCGGTCGCGCAACTCACCGACGAAGATCACCTTCGGAGCCTCGCGCAACGCCGCCCGCAGGCCGATGGCGAACGTCGAAAAATCGTTGCCCAACTCCCGCTGGCAGAACGTCGAGGTCTTGTGCGGATGCACGAACTCGATGGGGTCCTCCAGGGTCACGATGTGGCCGGGGAGCTTTTCGTTGAATTCATTGAGAAGCGCCGCGAGGGTCGTCGTCTTGCCCGAGCCGGTCGCGTCGGTGACGAGGATCAGGCCGGTCTTCTCGGTGGTCATCTTGCCGAAGACGGTCGGCAGATTCAGCGCCTCGATGGTGGGGATCTTCGTGGCGAGGATTCGCATGACGATCCCGTAGTTGCCGCGCTGCCGGAAGATGTTGACGCGCAACCGGCAGCGGCTGCCGACGGTGTAGGAGATGTCGCATGAGCCGGTGGCGAGCAGATCCTTGACCAGCCGGGCGTCGTGGCCGACGAGGCGGTTGACGATGCGCTCGACGTGGAAGGGCGTCAGCACCGGGATCGAGGGCGTGACGTTCACCGGCTTGAGCTTGCCGTGCGCCTCCACCTGAAAAGGCCGGCCGACGACGAAGAACAGGTCCGCGATGCCCTCGTGGCTGTCGAGGATGGTGTTGAGCAGGTGGTCGAAGTGCGCTTTGAGCATGCCGGCTATCCACAAAAGCAAAAAGCGGTCCATCCCCGTCAAAACCTCGCCACTGGACGCGTTGCGCCGGCCTGCCGCTCGCAGGAAAATCCCTCGGTGCGAAAAATTTGCGACAACGAGGCAATCGCGCCCCCACCCGCCGTTCACCCGCCCCGGGAACTCTTAGTTTTGGCAATCGCGTTATCAGCGTTGCGGAGAAGCGCGGGGGGACGCGCAACGGCTCACTTCGGCGCGTCTTCCACCGGCCGCGTGTACCACAGTCCGCAGTCGTCGCGCCGCTTGATGG
>CALMVM010000061.1 GCA_937873255.1 uncultured Verrucomicrobiota bacterium
AGGACGCCCGGAATGACGCTGCCGGTGCGCAGGATAAAACGCGAGGGATTCTCGATGCGCGCGTTGGTCTGCCAGCGGTGCGGATTGACCGCGTCGAATTGGCTCAAACCCGTAAGGTCGGCCTGGGGCGTGGCCGCGCCCGGTTCACCGGCGGTTTTGTCGTCCCGGTCCTTGGCCAGGATGCCCCGCAGCAACGCGAGCTTGCGCGCCTCCGGGTCGTTCTCCCCTGCCCCGCCGGCGGCGGACGGCGTGGTCTTGGGCAGCGCGATGCCCTCGACGTTGGGTTTGGCCGAGAGCGCGGTCTGGAGTGCCTGCATCCGCGCGTTGTTGACAGGATCGGCGGGCGGCTCGGGCGGGACCGGCGGCGGCAGCATTGCCGGCACGACCAGCGCGGACTTCGGCACCGGGGTTGGCTCAACCGGAGCCTGGGACCAGGCGAGCTGCTTGGGAATGATGCTGTCCGCCTGTTTGGCGGCGCTCGTGTGCTGCTCGGTGTTCTGAGCGATCTGGCGCTTGCTGCGCGAGTACATGACCCCGATCACCACGAACATAAAGAGCACCATCAAAACGAAGATGATGACCATCGGCGTGTTGTTGATACGCCGGGTGCCGACCTGCGAGCGGCCTGCGCCGGAAGGCGAGTTCTCGGGCGACAGGTCCGGGTCCGAGGCTGGAGGGGGAGCGTTATTTTCCATCGCGGGCTTTGGAAGACTTGGTCTGTGTGATTGTCGTCGTCGAGGTCGTGCGAGTCGTCACCGGCTTCGGTGCGACGACTCTTTTGGTCAGCTTCACCTCGTCGCGCCCGATGACCATGACGGCGCGGTCGATCACCGAATCCACGATGTAGCGGTTGTGCTGGACCCGGTAATTGACGATCACCTTGTCGTCGCCCCACAAGCCCTTGCCACGGCGCAGCACGAGCAGGCTCGGAGCTTCCGTTTGGCTCATGGTGGGCGGCATCTGGATGTAGGTCTTCACGCCGTCCGTGTAGGCGTAGAGCGGCTGCCAGGGCGCGCTGCCGTCGATGCGGTAGGCAACCGTGGGCACCGCCGGTCCCGGCACGGCGGGCTTGGGCAATTTCGCCTGCGTCTCGGCGCGGGTGCGGGCGGCGGTTTTCTGGAGGGCCGCCAGTTCCGCGTCGCGCTTCTGCTGCAACGCCGCCACCTCCGGGTCCTCGGGGTAGGTAAACGTCACGTAGTGCATGAACCGGTCGAAACTCGACTGCAAGAGCAGGTGGTAGGTGCGCTTGGTCGTCGTGACGACGAGCGAGGTTTTGAGTCCCTCGTCCAAGGGCTTGATGATGAGGTGCGCGCGCTGCAACTCGCCCTCCTGCGAATTGGTCACGGCGATCACCCAGCGGGCCGTGTCGCCGACGTTGACGGAAGTGACGGCCTCGCCGGGCTGCAATTCCACGTCGGTCAATTCGAGCACTGCCGCGGTCAGCGTGGGCAGGGCGGAATTGAACGTGAGCACGACCGAGCCGTTGACTTTGGACTGGCTCTGGAAATCGGCGCTCTGCGCCGCCCAATCGTCCGTCATTTTGACGCCGACCTGTTCCTGCGGCGTGAGCGTGCGCTCGCTTTCCACGCGGGCCTGTTTGGTCACGAGATCGACCCTCCGCTCCGGGGAAAGCGGCACGTCAACCGCGCGGAACGCCGGGGCCGGATAGATTTGCCCCTGGGGCGGCAGGCCGCCGCCGACGACCTGCGTTTGCGCGCCCGCGCCCGCCACGCCGGGCGTCGGGGTTGGGTCGGGCTGCGGAAGATCTGCGGGAACCGGGGGCGGCGTGACCGGCACCTGCACCGTGGCGGCGGTGCTCCCCGGCGGCAGCAGCAGAGGGGGCGGCGTCTGTGCGGACTGGTCCGCCTCCTGCGCGCGGCCGGTCGGGCGGGGTGCGATCACGGCAAGCGCCAGCGCTCCCGCGAACAACGTGAATTTCATGGTGGTGGCCTTCACGTCCTAGAAACCAATCTTGCTCCAGTTAAAATCTTTCACGTACAGTCCGATGGGGTTGCGCTGGATGTCCTGCTCACTCGTGGCCGCCGTCGCGGGCACGAGGTAGGTCGTGACCAAGGCGCGCATGTTGGTGACGCTCTCCGGATGGCCGTCGCGGCTGACGACGGTCTCCGTCCAGTCCACCTGCCAGGAGTTCTGCGACTGCGGGATGACGGCGTTGATCGACGCGCTCACCAGCACCTTGCTCGCGCGGTTGAACGGGTTGTTTTCCTTCGTGCCGTTGAACCATTCGTTCATCTTGGCGGTGGCCGGATCGGAGTTCGCCAAGAGCGCGTACACGTCCCGGATGGAATTTGCCTGGAGCTGCTGGTCGGGCGTCACGAGCCGGGCCTTGGTGATGAAGGTCGCCAGTTCCGCTTTGACGACCGCCGTCAGGTTGGACGCGTCGATGACCGACGCCTGCCGCACCGCGGCGACCTGCCCCAGTTTATCGACCTCCACGATGTAGGGAACGAACCGGCTCTGTTTGGCGACGGACACCATGCCGATGACGGCGATGCCCGCGACCACGAGGCTGCCGATACCGACGGCCTGCCAGATTTTCGTGGCGCGCACGACTTGGCCGACGTGATCGTTCCACGAACGCCGGGCGTTGAAATAAGGACTGACGGGTTCCTGAGTTTTCATTGAGAGAAAGGAAAGAGAGCAAAGGAGGGTGGTCAGAGCGCGGGAAGATTCCGGCTGGCGAGCCACGGGTTGATCCAACCCTCGCGCCCGTATTTGGCGACCAACTGGCGGATCACGGCGACGGATTCCTTGTCGCTGGCCCCCACAAACGCGAGCGCCAGCTTGCCCAGCGACAACTCGTAGAGCCGCCGCCCCTTCTCGGACACGTAGTAATACTGGCGCTTGGGGATCGCCTCCGAGAGCAACTGAATCTGGCGTTCGTTGAGGCCCATGCGCCGGTAGAGCGCGCTGGCGTCCTCCTCGCGGGCGTAGGCGTTGGGCAGGAAGATTTTGGTGGCCGTGCTTTCCACGATCACGTCGAGAATGCCGGAGTGCGCGGCGTCGGTGAGCGACTGCGTGGCCATGAGGATCAGGCAGTTGGCCTTGCGCATGACTTTGAGCCACTCGCGGATTTTGCCGCGGAACGTTTCGTGCCCGAGCATGATCCAGGCTTCGTCGAGCACGATAGCGGCGGGCTGGCCGCGCAGAGATTTCTCGATGCGCCGGAAGAGATACAGTAGCACCGGCAGCGCGTACTTTTGCCCGAGGTTGAGCAGTTCCTCGATCTCGAACGCCGTGAAGTCCGACAGCGACAAGCCGTCTTCCTTGGCGTCGAGCAGATGCCCCATGGAACCCGCGATGGTGTACTGCTTCATCCCCTCGCGGATGGCCTGGTCCTGGATCGTCAGGCAAAAATCCGTCAGGGTCCGCGCGCCGCTCGCGTGCATATTTTCCAGGGCGGAAACGATCTCGTTGCGCTGCGCGGAACTGATCTGAATCTGGTTCAGGTTAAGAATCGTCTCGATCCACTCGGCGGCCCACGCGCGGTCGCTTTTACTCTCTAGGTATTGCAGCGGGCAAAACGCCAACTCGTCCCCGTCGCCGCCCACCGTGTAATGCTCGCCGCCGGCGGCCATCGCCAAAGGATAGATGCTCAGGCCCTTGTCGAAGAAAAAAATCGACATGTCGCGGTAGCGGCGAAGCTGCGCCACGATGAGACCCAAGTGCGTGGATTTGCCCGCTCCCGTCGGCCCGAACATGACCGTGTGGCCGATGTCGCGCACGTGGAGATTAAGCCAGAACGGCGCGCTGCCGCTGCTCAGGCAACTCATGAGCGCCGGGGAGAGCGCGGGATAGAACGGGCACGGCGCGCTCCCCTCCCCGCTCCAGATGGAACTGGTCGGCATGAGGTCGCCCAAGTTCAGCGTATTCATGAGCGGACGGCGCACGTTCTCGTCGCAGTGTCCGGGCAGGCTGCCGAAGAAGGCGTCGAGCGTGTTGGTGTCTTCCACCCGGGCGTTGAACCCCAGTTCGTTGATCGCCTTGGTTACCCGCTTGGCCGTGGCGTCGAGCGCCTTGCGGTCGGCGTCGAAGAGCACGACGACGCTCGTGTAATACCCCACCCCGACGATGCCGCCGTTGAGTTCGGTCAACGCCCCGTCGATGTCGTCCACCATGTCCTGGGCGTGCTGGTTGATCCGCCCGGAATTGGTCTGGAAAAGCTGGTCGAAAAACCCGCGGACCTTCTGCTTCCATTTCTTGCGGTATTTCTCCAGGTGGCGCACGGCCTCGTGGCCGTCCATGAAGATAAAGCGCGTGCTCCAACGGTACTCACACGGCAGTTCGGCGAGCTTGCCCAGGATGTTCGGATGGGACTCCAAAGGAAATCCGTCGATGGCGACCACCTGCAAAAACGAGTCCCCCACCCTCGGGATGACGCCCCCGTGCATTTCCTGGCCGAACAGGCGGTCCAGGTAGATGGGGTTATTGGGAAGGTTGACGCTCTGGCTGCGCCCGCTCATGCACCGCCACAGGTGGGAGAGAAAATCGTCCTTGGTTTCCGTGGACCCGTCCTCGTTGTGAACTTTCCGGCCTGCCAGACGCTCCAGCTTGAAGCACAGAGACAGCCGGGATTCGAGCGCGTCGATTTCATGCTGGAACTGGGTGATGAGGTCGTGGGTGCGGATGCGGTTGGTCGGAGCCGCGTTGTCGTCGTCGAACATGAGTTCAACGAACTTGCGCTCCGCGAGCATCGGCGGGAACCACGTCGCCGTGATGTAGAAAGCCTGGAGGTACGCTTGGCCCGCCCCGGAAAACATCGCGCGGCGCTCCTCGTCGATGGCGCGGGTCACGCGGTCTGGGAAATGGGAAAGCTCTCGCTGGCTGTAATTGGTCGTCGGCGTGCGGACCACGTCCACGTGGACGGCCCAGCCGCTCTTGAGCGGAGCAAGCGCCTGGTTGACCCGAAAAGCCACGACTTCCTTGTCGCGCTCGCCGCTGCTCTCAGCGTCCGCGCCGCTGTAACGCCACGCGGCCATGAAGGAGCCGTTCTTGTTGACGATCACCCCATCATCCACGACGGCCGCGTAGTTGAGCAGATCCACGAAGCCGTCGCCGGTCTGCCGGTAGGGAGCGAGTGCCTTCATTTTTAATCGCAACGGCTACTGCTGCTTGAGGGTCTTGAAGGGGGTGGACTGCGCCGGGTAAAACGCCTTGTAGCGGCGGTGGCGCAGGTAAACGTGGCGAAGCTGCGGGTCGTTCTTCGCCATGAGGCGCAGGAGGTAGAGCGCCGCCGTCCAGAGCACGACGCCGAACACGCAGGCGAACCATTCCTGCGCCGCGAAGATGAGCGCGACGGCCAACAGTGCCGTGAACATCACCAGTTCTCGATCCCCGCCCATGAACAGGTTGGGCCGGTTGACGGCGCTATGGATCGGGATCATGCGGCGGTCTTCCATAAACACGGTTGTTTTGGTTCAGAATCCTCCCCTACCCCTCCGGCGTTGTTTCAAACGGCGAGTGCGCCTCTGATCCACGGCGAGCCATGCACGGGCGGCAGCGGGCTGTAGACGACGGCACCCGTGCCAAAGAGGCCGGACATCATGGTGTTCGCCCCAACCAGGAGCGCCATAACGAGCACGATGAAAACGAGTGTCCGTAGGAACGCATTGAGTTCGCCCCCGAAAATCAGAACGCCGCCGGCCCCGACGATACCGATGAGCGACACGCTAAACGCCACGGGTCCCGTCAAGGATTCCTGAAGCTTGGTGAGCCAAGCCTCGTACGGCAGCCCGCCGCCCGCCGCGGCCGAAGCGTGGGCGTAGCTCGCGAAGGCAAAAGTAAATCCAATGATGAGGAGAACTCGTAATGTTATATTGCTGAATTTTGAAAGTTTCACGGGCGCGATGATTCTGTCCCGCGAGAAATTTGTCAACAAAAGATCCGAAAAAAATGCAGGAAATCAGCAATAAATTAACGACGCCGCCGATGCTGGGCAGGACGGTTTAGCCGCTAAACTCAACTTTTAGCGGTTCTTAGTGAGATACCGCCCATCCTGAAATCCTTCGACGGCCACCACCGAATTTATTTTGCGCGAACCCTCGGCGGTCTTCGTGATGTGGATGAGCAAGTGGACCGCCTCTCCGATCAGCGGCTCGCTGGGATGGGGCGAGTCCGGGTGCATGGAAATCAGGGTCGAAAGGCGGCTCAGGCCCGCGTGCGCGTCGTTGGCGTGGATCGTGGCCACGCCGCCCTCGTGCCCCGTGTTCCAGGCCATGAGCAGGTCGAGCGCCTCCGGGCCGCGCACCTCGCCGACCAGGATGCGGTCGGGGCGCATCCGCAGGGTCGTGCGCAGAAGCTTGGTCATCGGGATTTCGCTCGTCGTGTGGTAGGTGACGCTGTTAGGCGCGGCGCACTGGATTTCGCCCGTGTCCTCGATGATCACGAGCCGCTCGTGCGGGTTCTGGGTGACGATCTCCTGGATGATCGCGTTGGTGAGGGTCGTCTTGCCGCTGCCCGTTCCGCCGACCACCAGGATGTTGCGGTGCGCGGCGACCGCCTCAACAATCACGGCGCGGTGCGCTGGCGTCATGAGGCCGCCCTCCACGTACTGCTCCAGCGTGAAGATGGCGCTCGCCTTTTTGCGGATGGCAAACGTCGGCGCTCCCACGATGGGCGGAAGCTGTCCGGCAAAGCGCGAGCCGTCCAACGGGAACTCGCCCTCCACGACCGGGTACTGCGCGGTGACGGTCACGCCCAACGATCCCGCGACCGTGCGGATGATCGCCTCGCCCTGTGCAGGGGTCATGCTACCGATGACGCCCAGGCGTTCCCCGAGCTTTTCCTGCCAGAGCTTGCCGTCGGCGTTGAGGAGGATTTCGATGGTCCGGGCGTCCTCCAGCGCCTTCAGGAACACCTCCCCGCACTCGCGCCGGAGTTTCTCGTGCCCTCGCGCCTGCGTGGCCGTTCCGGTCACCGGGAGCCGTCTCCCCTCCCCGTGCGCGCCTTGCCTTGGGCCTCGCGCTTGGCGGGGCGTTCCTGGGAAACCGCGCGGGTCGGCTCGGGCGTCGGGAGAGCCGCGTCCAAGGCCGTTTCGATCTGTTCTTTGAGTCCGTCGATCCCGAGAGTGCTGTTGACCTTCACGTCGCAAAAGTCGCTGAAGCGTTTCGGGTCGCTGGCCTGCTCGCCGCTGGCGAAGGTCGGCAGGATCAGTTTCGCACCCACCGCGGCGGCGGCCTTGGCGGCGTGGTCACGTCCCGGGTTGCGGCCGGGTTCGCGGCGGTCGTCGTCGCCCGCCACGATAAGAACCTTGTCGGGGAACTTTTCCCGCAACGCCCGGGCCACGGGTTCCAGGTTCCCGGCGTCGAACGCGCTGACGACCGCCGCCCTGCGCCCGGCGGCCTCCGCGATGACGCTGGCCGTGGCGTAGCCTTCGGCGATGACGATGGCGGGGGCTTTGCCCAACTCCCCCATCCCGCCCACGACGTGAAAACAGCCTTCCTTGCGCGTGCCCTTGGCGAAGCGCTTGGTGCCGTCTTCCTGGATGTATTGGGC
>CALMVM010000062.1:0-381 GCA_937873255.1 uncultured Verrucomicrobiota bacterium
ACCCCGATGCCTGGTGCGCCGGGCAACCCGAAGGAACCCGGCGCGACCCCCGGCGGCACGCCCTCCTGAAGACCTCTTCAATTTCACCCGGACCCCGCACGAAAACCCCGGTCTCTTTTTTCAATTCACCCGGACCCCGCACGAAAACCCCGGTCTCTTTTTTCAATCAACACCCATGAGTTCCGTTGGTCCTGAAGCCATTCCCATCGGCGGCCCCGGAGGCAGCGGCGAACCCCTTTCCGCCGCGCCCCTGACGGCTGCCGTCACGCCCGCGCCGACCGCGTTGTCACCGGCCGCCGATCCGAAAGTTGGCGACGCTGGGTTTTCCTCGGACATGGCCGTGCTCGCCCGGCGCATCGATGCGTCCGTGCGCCTGCCGGT
>CALMVM010000062.1:391-6990 GCA_937873255.1 uncultured Verrucomicrobiota bacterium
CTGCTGCTCGGCTCGGCGCTGGCGAGCATCGCTTCCTTCAAGACGTTCGCGCCGGGCTTCCTGGCGGGGGTTTCGTGGCTGACGTTCGGCCGGGTGCATCCGGCGGCGACGAACGCCATGCTCTACGGGTGGCAGTTCCCGCTGGGCATCGGCCTCGGGTTGTGGCTGCTGGCGCGGTTGGGCCGGGTGCCGTTGCGGCACGGCGGCATCCTGACAGCGGCGTGGGCGTTGTGGAACCTCGGCGTGACCCTCGGCATCGCGGCGATCCTCTACGGGCACGGCACGTCGTACGAAGGGCTGGAATTCCCGCGCTACGTGTCGCCGATTTTGTTCACGGCGTTCGTGTTCATCTCCATTTGGGCGGTGCTGATGTTCCGCGAACGGCACGACAAGTCAGCTTACATTTCGCAGTACTACGCGTTGGTGGCGTTCCTGTGGTTCCCGTGGATTTACGGCACGGCAAACCTCGTCGTGTTCTTCCTGAACACGCAGGCGGCGGTGCAGGCCATCGTCGCGGCCTGGTACACGCACAACGTCGTGATGACCTTCCTCGTGCCGCTGGCCCTGGCGGGCGCGTACTACATCGTGCCCAAGGGCACAGGCGAGCCGATTCACCGCTATCGTTGGGCGAAGGTGGGTTTCTGGACATGGCTGTTTTTCGCGGGCTGGAGCGGCGGCTACAGCCTGATCGGCGGTCCGGTGCCGGCGTGGATTCTCAGTGTTTCCATCGCGGCGACGGTGCTCTCGCTGGTGCCGGCGGTTGCCATCTGGACAAATTTGCACGGCTCGGCCCGGCAGCGGCCGGCGGCGGTGCGCCACAGCCCGAGCTTCCGTTTCGTGGCGGCGGCGAACGTGTGCTTCCTCGCGTCGATCCTCTTCATGGCATTCACGGCGTTTCGCAGCGTGAACGAGATTTCCCATTTCACGCTGCTGACGGCGGCCGGCGCGCAGTTGATGACCTACGGATTCGTCGGGTTCGTGTTCTTCGGCGCGACGTATTACATCGTGCCGCGCATCGTGGGCACGGAGTGGGAATCGCCGACCTTGATCCGCGTGCATTTCTGGTTGGCGGTGATCGGGCTGGGGCTGGCGGTCGTGTCGCTCGGCATCGGCGGGCTGGTGCAAGGCTTCGGGTTGGATGACCCGAAGGAGCCGGCCATCGCGATCCTGAGTTTCGTCAAGCCGTTCCTCGTCGCCCAATGGGTCGCGGTGGTGACGATGACCATCGGCCACGTCTGCCTGGCGGGGTCGCTCCTCCTGCTGGCGCTGCGCTCGCTGTGGACGAACCCGGCTGTTCATAACGCCCTCGCCCTGCTGCCCCGGCCGTCGGTGAAACCGTCTTCGCCCGCCGCCGCGCCCGCCGTGGCCGCTTCCGTCCCATGAAGAGATCGACCTCCATTTACCTCGCCCTGCTGGCGCTGTTCCTGACCTCGTGGGTCGGGCTGGTGCTGATCCCCTACGTGCAGGCGGGCCGCCTGTCGCCCGACGTCGACCCGGACACCAAGGACCAGTCGCCGACCGCCTACAGCGGCCTCGCCGAACAGGGCCGGCAGGTGTACGCCGCCAACGGCTGCGTGTATTGCCACAGCCAGCAGGTGCGTTCGCGCGCGGGCGGGTCGGACATCGACCGTGGCGACGGCGCGCGGCGGACGGTGGCGCGCGACTACGTGCGCGACCGTGCGGCATATCTGGGCAATTCGCGGATGGGGCCGGACTTGGCGAACGTCGGCGTGCGCCATGACAAGGCGGACTGGTACTACGAGCACGAATATTCGCCGCAGTCCGTGTCGGACGGCTCGAACTGCCCGCCGATGCGGTTCCTTTTCGAGAAACGCAAGGTCGTCGGCCAGCCCTCGGTCGAGGCGGTCCACGTCACCGGCGACGACATGCCCAAGCCGGGCGAGGAAGTCGTGCCGCGCCACGACGCCAAGGCGCTCGTCGCCTACCTGCTTTCGCTCAAGCGCAGTTCCTACAAATTGCCCGAAGCCCCGGAGGAGGCGGCACCGGAATAGAGGCGAAACTGTCTGACATTGAGATATGAACTCCGCGTCTCCTGCCCCCGCTTTGTTCGTAGCGTTGTTCGTCTGGCCGATTGCCTGCCTCCTTTTGCCTGTCGCCGTCCGCGTTTTGACTTTCTGACCGATGAAGCCCGATGACCATTTGACCAACGACGACGCCATCGCGCCGCCGGACGCCTTCGAGTCCCCGCGCGAGGAACACATCGTCAAGACCAATCCGCTCGCCACCAACGAGGAGGATTACAGCATGTTCAACGAGGCCCGCACGCCGGGGTCGAGTTTCGGCGTGCACGAGGCGCACCACGGGCCGGAAACCGAACCAGAATTGCCGAAGACGCTCGGCTCGTCGGTGGCCGCCGACCGCTTCCGGCCGGTGCCGGTGTGGGTGATCGCCGGGAGCGCGCTGCTCCTGTTATGGGCGGGGATTTACCTCGGGTCGTACAGCGGCGGTTTCCAAGGAGACGTGTTCAACGAGGAGGCCAATTACAAGCCGAGCGGCCCGACGGGTCCGGTCGATCCGATCGTCGCCAGCAAGAAACGCGGGCACGGTGTTTTCCTGGCGAACTGCGCCCAGTGTCACCAGGCCGACGGCAACGGTCAGGCCGGACAGTTCCCGCCGCTGGTCGGTTCCGAATGGGTGGTCGGCGATGCGCCGAAACGTCTGCCGCTCATCCTGCTCCATGGCATCCAGGGGACGATCCACGTCAAGGGGGCGGTTTACAACAACCAGATGCCGGCGTGGAACACGCTTTCGGACAAGCAGATTTCCGACGTGCTGACCTACATCCGTGGCGAACTCGGCGGCAACAGTGCCGGACCGATCACGGAGGCGACCATCAAGGACGCCCGCGACAAAACCAAGGCGCACGACAATTCCTACACCGAGCCCGAACTCCAGGCCGTTCCGCCCGGGCCCATCGAGGGTGATGCCGCTGCCGCTCCGGCGGGCGCGCTCCCTGGAAATCCCTCGATCCCAAACGGCGCGAACCCGCAGCAATCCGCCCCCGGCGCCGCCAAACCGCAGGCCGCTCCGGCCGGTCAGGGACCGGCCCCGGCACCGACGCCGGGAGCTTGACAGAAACCGCCTTTGCCCCTACTATTAGAATGTCTAATATCGCTGCTCCGCGGCAGGTGTTTCAACCGGGGTTCCGATCCGTCATGACCACGCCGCCGCCACGTTTTCTCGCCCGTTTTTGCCCGTCCCGCCGACTGTTTTCGTTGGCGCTGGCGTTTGTGGCGCTATTTGCCAGTCCGGCCGGGACCGCGCACGCGGAGTTGCGTGATTACAACATGTGGTGGACGCCCAAGGCCGTCACCACGGGCGGACACGAGATCGACCTGCTCCTGATGGTCATTTTCTGGCTGACGCTTTTCGTGTTCATCGTCACGCAGGTGACGTACATCATTTTCATCGTCAAATACCGTCAGCGCAAAGGCGTCAAGGCGGTGTACAGCCACGGCAACAACAAGCTGGAATTGATCTGGACGGCGACTCCGGCGGCGATCTTCATCATCCTGGCGCTGTGGAGTGACCGCGAATGGCTCCAGTTGCGCGGCAAAGCGCCGGACAATGCATTGAGCATCGACATCGTGGCTTACCAGTTCGGGTTCCACGTCCGCAATCCGGGCAAGGACGACCACCTCGGCAATTACGACCAGCTCTGGATCGAAAAGGGCACGAACGATTTCGGCGTCGACCTGAAGGACCCCACGAGCCGCGATGATTACGCGAGCGAGAACCAACTCACGCTGCCCGTCAACCGGCCAGTGAACATCATCCTGCGCTCGGAGGACGTGATCCACGCGTTCTACGTGCCGGAGTTCCGCATGTATCAGGATATCCTGCCGGGGCGCAAGATCGACTGGGTGTGGTTCACGCCCGAGAAGATCGGCCACTACGCGCTCGCCTGTAACCAGCTTTGCGGCAACGGCCACTACAACATGCAGGCCAAGATCGACGTGGTCAGCGAGGACGATTACAAGAAACTAGTCGCCGAAAAGAGCGCCAACGCCGAAAAGGCCCGCGCGGAGCAGGACAAGGCGCCGGCCGCCACGCCCGCTCCGGTCGCCGCTGTTGACGTGCCGGCCGCTTCGCCCTCGCCCTCGCCGAGCCCCACGGTCGCCCCGGTCGTGGCCGCGCTAGGTCGTTAGAGTGTTGTTCCAACCCTCCGTTTCGCCCAATCCGAATCCATCATGTCAGCTACGCCCGTTCTTTCCCCGCACGGGGATGACCACGCCCACCACGACGCGCACTACGCGCCCGGGTTCTTCGGTAAATACGTCTGGACGCACGATCACAAGATGATCGGTCTCCAGTACCTCTTTGCCAGCATGTTCTTCGGGGCCATCAGTGGCCTGTTGGCGATGGGGGTGCGCTGGCAACTTGGTTTTCCGGGCAAGCCGTTCCCGATCATCGGCAAGTTCTTGCCGCACAACATCGTCGGACCCGACGGCGCGTTCCTGCCCGGCGGCTACAACATGCTCGTGACGATGCACGCGTCGATCATGGTGTTCTTCGTCATCATGCCGCTGCTGATCGGCGTGTTCGGCAATTTTCTGATCCCGCTCAAGATCGGGGCGGGAGACATGGCATTTCCTTTTTTCAACGAACTGTCCTTCTGGTTGTTCATGCTGTCGGGTGTGATCGTGGTCAGCGGCTTTTGGAGCGGCGAGGTCACGGGCGCGTGGCACCATTTGACCGGTAGCAGCCTTCCTCCCGACACGGGCGGCGCGGCGGCGGGCGGCTGGACGAGCTACGCGCCGTTGAGCAGCGATCCGGCATACAACACGACCCATTACGGACAATCCGCGTGGGCCATCGGGTTATTCGTCAACGGTCTGGCCTCCATCGCGGGTGCGTTCAATTACATCACGACCATCGTGAACATGCGCTGCCCGGGCATGACGATGTTCCGGTTGCCGCTGGCGGTGTGGTCGCTGTTCGTCACGGCGATCCTGCTTCTGCTTGCGGTGCCGGTCCTCTCGGCGGCGGCGGCGATGCTCTGGCTCGACCTGAACATGGGCACGACGTTCTTCAGCGGACGCAACGGCGCGGGCGGCGACCCGCTGTTGTACCAGCACCTGTTCTGGTTCTTCGGGCACCCGGAGGTTTACATCATGATCCTGCCCGCGATGGGTCTGGTGTCGGAGATCATGCCGGTGTTCACCCGCAAGCCGATTTTCGGTTATCGTGCGATGGCGTTTTCGATGATCGCCATCGGGTTCCTCGGCTTCATCGTGTGGGGCCACCACATGTTCGTGTCGGGCATGAACCTCGTCGCGTCGGCAGTGTTCTCGTTTTCGACGATGGTCATCGCGGTGCCTTCGGCCATCAAGACGTTCAACTGGATGGGCACGATCTGGAAGGGCTCGATCCGGTTCACGGTGCCGATGTGTTTTTGCCTCGCGTTCGTGAGTATGTTCGTGATCGGCGGGCTGTCGGGCATCTTCATGGCCTCGACGCCGGTCGACTTGTTCATCCACCACACGTATTTCATCGTGGCGCACTTCCATTACGTGCTGTTCGGCGGGAGTCTGTTCGCCTTGCAGGCGGCGGTTTATTTCTGGTTCCCGAAGATGTTCGGACGGATGATGAACGACAAACTCGGCTACTGGAATTTCTGGCTGATGTTCGTGTTCTTCAACCTGACGTTCTTCCCGATGCACACGATGGGTCTCGCGGGCATGATGCGCCGCATCGCCGATCCGACGCAGTACGAGCACCTGCGCAACTTGCAGCCTTTGCAGAAGTTCATCTCGGTGAGGGCCTTCGGCCTCGGGGCGTCGTTCCTGGTGTTCTGGTACAACTTCTTCTGGAGCATGAAGTACGGCGAGAAGGCGTCCAGCAACCCGTGGCGTTCGACCACGCTGGAATGGACGCTGCCCTCGCCGGTGACGCTCCACGGCAATTTCCCCGTCACCCCGCGCGTCTACCACGGCCCGTACGAGTACAGCATCCCGGGCATGGAGGACGATTACCTGCCGCAGAACGTGCCGATGCGCGACGTGAAGCGCACGGCTGGCGTGGAGATCCCCGCGCATTAAGCAGGCGTACGACGAAGGGGGCGCTAGCCCGATGAACGACACCACGGTTCAACGCAAGGCGGGCGACGTTCACGCGTATTCGCCGTGGCGGCACGGCTACGTCGTGTTCATGGCGGCGAGTATCCTCGTACTCATTTGCAGCGGCGGATTGGTGACGACGAAGGACGCGGGCCTTGCCGTGCCGGACTGGCCGTACACGTTTGGCTACAACATGTTCCTGTTTCCCGTGTCGCGCTGGCAGGGAGCCGTGGCGTTGGAGCACGTCCATCGTCTGCTCGCTTCGGGCATCGGATTTTTGGGCATTGTGCTCGCCGTGTGGTTTTGGAGGGAGGAACCGCGCCGCTGGGTGCGCAATCTCGCCTACCTGGCGCTGTTCGCGGTGATCTTGCAGGGCGTTTTCGGTGGGCTGCGGGTCCGGCTGCGCGCGGACTGGATCGGCGTGCCGCACGCGCTGTTGGCGCAGGCGTTTTTCGCGCTGGTGGCGTTTGTCGCACTGACGCAATCGCGCTGGTGGCAGCGGCTCGGGCAGGGGGAAAA
>CALMVM010000062.1:7081-8366 GCA_937873255.1 uncultured Verrucomicrobiota bacterium
CTTCGTGCAACTCGGCTTTGGCGCGGCGATGCGCCACGCGCACGCGGGATTGTCCATCCTCGACTTCCCGAAGGCCTACGGGCATTGGTGGCCGCAAATCCACAAGGCGGACCTGCCCGCGCTGAACGTGGAACGCACCGAGGTTCTGCACATGCCGCCGACAACCCTCGGCCAGATCCATCTGCAAATGGGGCACCGCCTGATGGCCGGACTGATCTTTCTGGGAGTGGTCGGCGCGGCGGTGATCGTATGGCGACGCCGCGCGTTGCTGCCCGCCGGTTTGCGCTGGTTGGGGCTGGGCTGGCCGGTGGTGTTGGCCGCGCAGATCACCCTCGGCATCTACACGATCTGGACGCAAAAGGCGGCGGATGTGGCGACGGCGCACGTGGCCGTCGGCGCGACCTCGCTGGTGTGGGGAGTGATCCTCTATGCGGCCGTGCGGCGGTGGAGCGCCGTCCCGGCGTTTGCACCTTCGGCCATCGAACAACCGGCGGGGGTCGCCGCGTGATGAAGCCGGCGGTGTTGACGCCCCCCGGCGCACGGGTGGATGGTGTCCGCGTGGCGGAACCCGTGACAACGACGACCGAACCGCTGCCGGTGGGCCTCGCGGTGGACACGCCCTTGCCAACGGCGGAGGCAGCCCCGGGCCGGTTCGCCGATTTTTGCGAACTGGTCAAGGCCCGGCTGACCGCGATGGTGCTGTTCACGACGCTGGCCGGGTTTTACATGGGTTGGAGCGGCGCGATGGACTGGCGGCGGCTTTTTGCCGCGCTGTTCGGCACGTGGCTGGTGGCGTCGGGTTCGGCCGCGCTCAACGAGCTGCTCGAACGCCGCACCGACGCCGCGATGCTGCGCACGCGAGACCGCCCTCTGCCCTCCGGCCGCATGAGCCCGGACACGGCACTCGTGATCGGTTTCGGGTTGGCGGTGGCGGGGCTGGCGTGCCTCTATTTTTTCATCAACCTCCTCGCTGCGACGCTGGCGGCGGTGACGATGGCGACCTACCTGTTCGCATACACTCCGCTCAAGCGCCGCACGACGCTCAACACCCTCGTCGGCGCGATCCCGGGAGCCCTGCCGCCGATGATCGGCTGGGCGGCGGCGCGCGGGTCGGTGGATAAGGGGGCGTGGGCGCTATTCGCGATTTTGTTTTGCTGGCAGATGCCGCATTTCCTGGCGATTGCGTGGCTGTACCGCGAGGACTATGCGCGCGCCGGTTTTATCATGCTGCCCAACGTCGATGAAACCGGAGCCATCACGGGCCGGCAGGCGACCAACTATGCTT
>CALMVM010000063.1 GCA_937873255.1 uncultured Verrucomicrobiota bacterium
CGCGGGCGTATTCGGCGATGTTCGGGTGCAGGTAGATCGTCGGCGCGTGCTGGAGGAGTGCGTTCTGGCGGTTGGCGGCGGCGACGACGTGCGGATGACAATGCCCCACGCCAACGGTGACGATGCCGCCGATGGCGTCGAGGTAGCGGCGGCCGGTTTCGTCGTAGAGATATTGCGCGCGGCCTTCGACGAGGAGGAGCGGCTTCTGATAGTAATGGAACAGGCCGGGATTGAGAAACTCCCGCCGCAGTCGGTGGACCTCGTCCGCCGAGGGGCCGGCGTAAGGCGCGGGCGTATGATCGAACGGCGGCAGCGTGGGCGCTTGCATGGCTTGAGATATAAAACAACGAACTGCGGCTTGACGAGCTATTCCCATGGATCGCCAAGGGCGTTTCGAAAATTTCGCCAGACAAAATGCAAAAATTCATTGCGCGCCAAAACCGGCGGTGATAACCCAAGGATCCATACGACACATCAGCACATACGGAGCAAAATTGGCAAGGTGACGGGGACGTTGCACAGATGCGTTGGAGGTCAGGACGGGGCGGGCGGAAAAGTCGGGGTTATCGGCGCGGTCAAGGTAAAGGCGCGCAACGTTCGGAGTCCATCATCATGAAACAATTGTTCTCGGTAACGTTTTGCACGCTTGCACTCTGTCTGGGTGCGAATGCCGCCACCATCGGCCTGTATACTTTTACCAGTTCCTCACTGGCTTCTTCCGACACGGACCCAAATTCCATCGCGTCGAGCGTCACGGCTGGCTCGGCCTTCACTTCCGCCGCCGCGGCGAACACGACGTATGGGAACCCTACCCCGTCGCTGGCCGTCGATTCGACTTTGACGACCGCGACCACGCAAGCGGCGGCAGTGACTGCCAACCAATATTTCAGCTTCACACTGACACCGAACGCCGGTGTACCTTTGAACCTCAGTACCCTGGCGTTTGATTACGCAAATTATTCCACGGACGGAACATATCCGACGGAAAATTTTTTCGTCAGAACGAATGTGGACAATTTTGCGGCCAACACTGCCGCTGCAGTTGCTTCTACGGCCGCTTCGGCAGGTGCGTTTGCCACCGCGACGGTCAGTCTCAACGGGGCGGCTTTTCAAAATCTAACCACGCCAATCGAATTTCGGATTTACATCTACGACAACACAACCCAAACGACCAGAGGAGCGGTTGTTGATAACATCACGCTGACGAATGTTCCAGAGCCTGCCACCCATGCCCTTCTGATGGTCGGTCTGTGTTTTGTGTTTGTCGTTCGTTGCCGCCGAAAGGTTCGCGCGCAACCCGCGAATTCCATCCAGTTGCCAATCGAAGGTGGCAACGTGGATCGGTGCTACACCGGATTGAGAATTCTGCGAAGTCCCAGATACACGGCAAACGCCACCGTGAATCCGAGAAACCACGCGTAATCATACGCCGCGACGAAGAACGCGGGCACGCTGCCGGCCGGCAGCCATTTCACCGTGACGAGAAATCCCGGCAGGTTCGGCCGGATCGCCAGCACCAGCGCGCCGAGGGCGGCGAGCGACCAGCCGTTTTTGTATGCATACTCGCCTTGCGG
>CALMVM010000064.1 GCA_937873255.1 uncultured Verrucomicrobiota bacterium
GCATGGACTCGGCGCCATCGCGTTCCAGCAAAGGAACTACGAACGGGCGGTCGAGCGGTTCAAGGCGGCCATCGCTTTACGCCAGGATGTGTTCCTCTATTACTATGATCTCGGCGAAGCCTGGCGGACGCTGGGGCGGAAATCGGAAGCAGTGTTCGCGTACATGCGCGCGGCGGAATTAGACCAGCAGTCTTTCGACGCTCTCCTCCATCTTGGCACTTTGCTGTGCGAATTGGTCAGGCCCGCCGAGGGAGCGCAGGCGTTGCGGCTGGCGATCCGGTTGCAGCCGGATCATCCGACGGCGCGGCTGACGCTCGGGGTTTGCCTGGAGAGGCTCGGCCAGGTCGATGCCGCCGTGGAACAATATCTGGAGGCTTTGCGGCTGCGCCCGAAAGATCCCCGGGGTTACCTCCTGCTTGGCGGCGCGCTCTTCAAGGCGGGCCACGTCGCCGAGGCCGACCTGGCCTTTGCCCATGCGCTGAGTCTCGATCCCTCGCAGGCCCACGCGCATTCCCGGCGGATCGCCGCGCTGAACTACCGCGCCGACCTGAGCGCGCGAGAACTAGCCGCCGCGCACCGGGAGTGGGGCCAGCAGCACGCGGCGCGCTTCCTGCCTGCCGACGGGGGGCGGGCGTTCCCGCAAGATGCCGACCCCATGCGGCGTTTGCGGATCGGGTACGTTTCGCCCAACCTTTTCCGGCACTCCGTCGCGCACTTTTTGCTGCCCGTGCTCCGCGCCCACAACCGGGAGCAGGTCGAGGTGTTCTGCTACTCGAACAACGTCGTGGTGGACGAAACCACGGATGCCCTGCGAGCGGCGAGCGACCAGTGGCGCGTGGTGGCAGGACAGAGCGACGAGGCGGTGGCCGCGCAGATCCGGGCGGACGGCATCGACATTCTCGTGGACCTCGCCGGACACACCGGGGATGGCCGCCTGTTGGTGTTCGCGCGGCGGCCCGCGCCCGTGCAGGTGGCGTGGCTGGGTTATCCGCAGACCACCGGGCTGGAGGCGATGGATTACCGCCTGAGCGACGCCATCGTCGAGCCGCCGGGCGAAGCGGACGAACTCAGCACGGAAACCATCGTGCGTCTGCCGCACGGGTTCCACTGCTTCGGACGCCCGGGCGAGGACGGGACGGGAGACGGCTGCGAAGGGGCGTCACTGGAGGTCGGCCCGCCCCCCGTGCTGGCGAACGGGTTCGTGACGTTCGGTTCGTTCAACACCGTGCAGAAAATGCCCCCGCCGCTCGTGGCGTTGTGGGCGCGTATTCTTCAAGCGGTAGACGGATCGCGGCTGGTGCTCAAGTCGCTGCCGGATGCCGTCATCGCCGACCGCTATCAGGCGATGTTTGCGGCGCACGGTGTTGACCCGGCACGCATCGAGTTCTTGCACTGGGCACCCACGCGTCCCGAGCACCTGCGGCTTTACGACCGGATGGACCTCGCCCTGGACACTTTTCCGTATCACGGCACGACGACCACCTGCGAGGCCATGTGGATGGGCGTGCCGGTGCTGAGCCTGTGCGGTGACGCGCACGTCTCGCGGGTCGGGGCGAGTTTGCTGACCCAGGCCGGTCTGGCAGACTGGATCGCCGCCGGCGAAGGCGCCTACGTGGAGCAGGCGGTGCGACGGGCAGCGGACCTGCGTTCGCTCGCACAAATCCGGGCTGGGCTGCGCAACAAGCTGCGCGCATCCTCGCTGTGCAACGCGACACAATTTACCGGCGATCTCGAACGCGCTTACCGCGCGATGTGGCAGACGTTTTGCCGGTGAGAAATCACGGTCGAAAACTTTTTCTCAACTTTTCGCTAAAGAGAATTTCGGACCGACCGATGAGAAAAGGTACGCGGTCACAACAACCTGCGCCGAAAGGCGGTCAGGACGCCGCCTTCAACCCAACCACCACCCTACAAGGAACCTACCGATTATGTCAGTTGTCATCAACACCAACGTCGCAGCGAACCAGGCCGCCACCAACCTCGGCAACGCCAACGCCATCCTCCAGAAAAGCTTGAACCGCCTCTCCAGCGGCAAGCGCATCGTCAGCCCCGCCGACGACGCGGGTGGACTCGCGGTGTCCATGAAGATGGAAGCCTCCATCAAACGCGCCGACGCGGCCAACACCAACGTCGCCAACGCGGTGAGCTTCCTGCAAACGCAGGACGGCGCGCTGGACACGGCGGGCCAAGTCCTCGACCGCATCAACGAACTCAAGACGCTCTCGAGCGACGTGACCAAGAGCGACGACGACAAGGCCGACTACAACAAGGAGTTCACGGCCCTCAAGTCGCAGCTCACCAGCCTCTCGACCGAGAAGTTCAACGGCGTGGACATGTTCTCCAGTGGTTCGACGGTGGGGACCCTCGCGGTCGGCACGTCGGAAGACGGCACCCAGACGGTCAACATCAGCAAGGCCGGACTGGCCGACAACGTGTCCGCCATCACCGCCGCGACCGACCTCGCCAGCCTGGCGACGACCGACGCGACCAGCGCGATCACCAACGTCGCTTCCTCCCGCGCCCAGAACGGCGCCGAGAGCGGCCGCTTGCAGTACGCCTCGACCCAGTTGACGAACACCTCGAACAACCTCGCCGCCGCCAACAGCCGCATCGCGTATGTCGACGTGGCCAAGGATTCCGCCCAGTTCGCCAAGTACAACGTGCTCGTCCAGGCCGGTACGGCGATGACCGCCCAGGCGAACAGCAGCGCGCAGTCCGCCCTCAAGCTCCTCAACGGCTAGTCGCCGGTCTGACCGCGTCCTGCCGGGCCGCGACCGTTCCTGGAAAACGGTCGGCCCTGCCTGAAAACAGGCTTCCCGTTGCGCTCCCCGGAGCGTGGCCGGAAGCCTGCGGGCGTTTTGGCGGCGTGAAATTCGCCCGGCGGTTGGTTCGGTTCGTGCTTAAAAGGTTCTGAGGACGCCGTAGCGTGTCTTTCCTTTCCACCCTTCCCGTCCGGCCACGAGCCAGCGGGCAAGGAAGGAACGGTGTCGACCACCACTTTCGCTTCACTCATGGGCTTCGAGAAGATTATCGTCCTCGACGACGAACTCATCATTCGGAAAAGCCTGGAGGAGCAGTTGCGCCGCAAGCGTTACTCCGTGGTCTGTGCCTCCACGCTGGCCGAGGCGGAAACCCATCTCCGCAAGGAGGGTTATGACCTCATTTTCGCCGACGTGCGCCTGCCGGACGGCAGCGGCGTCGATCTGCTGCGGCGGCTGGGGCAGCAGCCGGAAAGCCCCGCGGTCATCATGATGACTGGCCACGGCTCGATTGAATCCGCCGTGGAATGCATGCGCGCCGGGGCATTCGACTATATCATCAAGCCGTTTTCGATCAGCCAGATCATGATGGTCGTGGAAAAGGCGGAGGCCTTCAGCCAGGTCGTCAAGGTCAGCCAATATCTCAACCAGGAACAGGCGCAGGGGAGCGTGCTGTTGGGGGAAAGCCCGGAAATCGTGCGCTTGCGGGGGATGATCGCCAAGGTGGCCCCGACGGATGCCACCGTGCTCATCAACGGGGAAAACGGCACGGGCAAGGAACTCGTCGCCAACGAGTTGTTCAAGGCCAGCAGCCGGGCGCAAGCTCCGTTCATCAAAGTCAACTGCGCGGCAGTGAGCGAGACGCTGATCGAGAGCGAGTTTTTCGGTCACGAGAAAGGGGCGTTCACCGGCGCGAACGAACGGCGCGAGGGGCGCTTCGAGCTGGCGCACGGCGGGACAATCCTGCTCGACGAAATCAGCGAAATCTCGCCGAAGGTGCAAGCG
>CALMVM010000065.1:0-6645 GCA_937873255.1 uncultured Verrucomicrobiota bacterium
GCGTATGTCATCGGCTTGGCCTTCGCGTTCGCGGGCTACAGCTCCTTTTGGCTCACCCTGGCCATGTGCGGGCTGACGGCGGTCGTCGCCATCAACTACATGGTGATCTGCAAGCACTACCCCGACGGCGGGGGCGTGTACGCCAGCGTGCGGCACCGCTCGGAGATCATTTCCATCGTCGGCGCGTTCCTCCTGATCGCCGATTACATCGTCACGGCGGCGTTGAGCGCGCTCTCCGCGTTCCAGTACCTCGGCGTCCCGCACCCGGAGAAATTCGCCGCGCTGGCGATCCTGGGCATCGGCGCGCTGAACTGGTTCGGCCCCAAGCACACCGGCGGGCTGGCGTTCGTGGTGGCGATCCCGACGGCGGTGGTCGTCGTCCTGCTCGGCGTGCTCGGGCTGCCGCACCTCGGCGAGGCGTGGCACAACGTCCAACCGCTCACGGGCGGCTGGAAGTTCAATTGGACGAGCTTCGTTTCCATCGTGCTCGCGCTCTCGGGCGTGGAGGCGGTCGCCAATTCCACGGGCGTTATGCGCCTGGACCCGGGCGGCGACGCGCACCACAAGCCCAGCGTGGTCAAGACCAGCACGCCGGCGATCCTGTGGGTAATGGCGGAGGTCGTCCTCTTCACGGCGCTGCTCGGCCTGCTCATGCACGCGCTGCCGGGCCTGACCCCCGTCACCAGCGATCCCAACGACCCGACCGTGGACGCGATGCACCCCGCCGTCGCCGCCCCCGGCGACCCGGGCGTGCGCGACTACATGCTGCGCTACATGGGCGATTACTTCGGCACGCACGCCTTCGGGCCGACTGTCGGACACGCCATCGGCGTGGTGGTCAGCGTCGTCTTCGGCGTGCTGCTGCTCTCGGCGGTCAACACGGCCATCGGCGCGCTCATTTCCACGCAGTTCCTCATGGGCCGCGACCGGGAGTTGCCCAACATCTTCCGCAAGCTCAACAACTGGGGCGTGCCGACGTGGGGGCTCGTCGTCTCGACGCTCGTGCCGCTGGTGTTGGTGCTGCTGGTCAGCGACCTGTCGGGCCTCGCGGAACTCTACGCGGTCGGCGTCGTCGGCGCGATTGCCACCAACCTCGGCGCGTGTTCCACCGACCGGAAGCTCGAACTCAAGACGTGGGAACGCACGCTGATGTTCGTGACCTTCGTGGTGATGGTCGTCATCGAGCTGTCGCTGTTCATCGACAAGCCCGCCGCGCGCACCTTCGCCGTGACGGTGCTCGCCATCGGCCTGATCCTGCGCGCGCTCGGCCGCGAACAAGCGCAGCGCGGGGCGTTCGCGCTGGTGCTGGCGATGGTGGTGGCGCTCTTTGCGTTCAAGGACTACGCCGCCGCCGTCGTGGCCGTGACGGTGCTTGCCGCCGGCCTGATCCTGCGCGGGCTCCTGGGCGAACGCAAAATCAAGCGCGACGCCAAAAAGGCCGAACTCGCCGCGCTCAACCCGAACGCCTCGACCTTCCCCGGTCTGGGTTCGACGTTCCCCGGGATGCTGCCGGAGGTCACGGCGCGCTCGGCGGATTCCTCCACGCTGCCCATCGGCAACCAGGACCAGGCCACCGGCACGCCGATGCTGTGCGCCGTGCGCGGCATCGGCAAGACGCTCGATTTCGCGTTGGAGGACGCGCGGGAAAGCCACCGGCCGCTTTATCTGCTTTTCGTGCGCGAACAACCCGTCATCACCAGCGAGGACCGCAAGCGCAAGTGGAAGGAAGATGACGACGCGCGCGCGATTTTTTCCTACGCGCGCAGCAAGGCCGACGGGGCCGTGGTGCTGCCCGGCTACGCGGTGAGCGATTCGCCGGCGGACACGATTGTGGACTTCGCGGCGACGATTGGCGCGTCGCGTTTGATGCTCGGCGCGCCGAGCCGCAGCGGGGTAGTCAACCTGTTGCGCGGCAACATTATCCGCCAGGTGTCCGATCTGTTGCCGGACGACATCCACCTGTTGGTGTACGCATAGGGCGGACTCGTCGGCACGGCGATACGCGCGTCCCCAAAAAAAGTCTGTCATCCTGAGGCGAGGGCAACGAGCCGAAGGACCTCGCCGCATGGCACTCGTTCGCCTTTCACTTGCAGCCCGAGCCAATCAGCCGTCCCCTATTCGGGATAAACAGCAGTCGGTCGCGAGTACCTTCCGGCGAGATCCCTCGGCTCGTTGCCCTCGCCTCAGGATGACAGACAAAAGAAAGGCGCGCCAACAACCGGGATTGGTGCGTTTGGATCAAGACACGGGCGATGTGCCAAGCCAGTTCCGGGATTGACCCACCGGCGGCTTTGCCTCATCCTCGACAGCCATGGACCAGCCGCGCCCGAGCGTCATCGTACGTTGGATCGTCGCCGCGTTGATCGGCGGCGGCGGCGTGTTCCTGCTGGCACGGGTCATGGCCCACGAGAGCAACTGGATGTCCGTTTTCGGCAAGAGCCTCTTCGGCATCTCCGCGATGATCACCGGCGTGCTCCTGGTCTCGCCCGAACTCGTGCGCCTGGCCGTGGCGCCGATCTCGCATCTGATCGACAGCGTGTTGCTGCCTTCCGAAACCGTCACGCCGCCCGCCGATCTCAAACTCGCGCGCTTCTACGGCCAAGCCATGCGCTACGACGAGGCGTGTGAGGAATACGAACGCATCCTCCACTACCATCCCGACCACCCCGACGCTCACCTCGAAGGCATCCGCGCCGCCGCGCTCGCGGGTAACGAACGGCTGGCCGCGAAGTTCTACCACCACGCGCAACGCCACCTGCGCTCGCGGGAAACGCGCGGCCTGCTCGACGCCGTGTACGCCGCGCGCCACCAACTCCTTGGCGACACGGACGCCGGCGCGGACTCGGACGACGCCACGGCCGGGCCGCCCGCCCTGTCGGAAGTCCCGGACGAGCCGCCGTCTGACCCAAAGTAGGCCCGCTTGCAAAAGTTAGGAACGATAGTAGTCTCATGCTAGTTCTTTGTTAGCTCAATGGCCGGGCGGTTGCCCGGTCAGCGGGGGACCCAATACATTCCCGGTAACGACGGGATCGGGGCTTGCGGCGCTGCTTGCAAACGCCGGGGAGGCTTGATGCTCCCAGCCCGACAGCTAACCTCGCCGGCATCAACACCAGGAGCCGCCGACCTTCACCCGGTCGCGGCCTCTTCGAACAAAGAACCGAAGGCCGACTCCAAAAGCAGGGAGACCCGGCCGCCCGACACAAAAATAAAGACCACTCTCAAACGGGAAGGCCGCGCCACGGCGGCCCCTTCTCCTTTGTTGCGGACAACGCCGCGCCCGTCGCCCTATGATCGGGCCGTGGCCGCCGATGCTCCCGAATTCGCCGCCGACTTCGCGTTGGCTGCTGCCCGCGCGCTGGTCGAGCATCTTCACGTCGATTCCTACGCGCAGATGGGCGGCGTCGCGGCCGACGGACAGGATCGTCTGGCGGAACTCGAAGCCCGTCTCCAAACCGCGCTCGCCGTGCCGTCGGCCGCCGGCACGAAAAACCCCCGCCGGGGCACGACCGCGCGCGAGGCGGCGTTCGCCTTCGCGCAGGCGTTCCGGCTGTCCGCGCTGTATCCCGACACGGTCGGCAACGGCCAGGACATCCTCGCCACGCTGCCGGTGCCGACGTTTTCGACCGTGCGTCTCGCGCGGCCCGATCCGGCGCAACACGCCGTCGTGTTTCGCGCGCTTTGCGACAAGACCGGCCTGGACGAAGCCGACCGCGCCGCCATCGAAACCGAAGCCGCTTCGGCCGTGCAAAAACTCGCACGCCGCCAGGCCCTCGTCGGCCTGTTGCGCGACGAACTGCGTCCCGACCCCGCGCAGGGGCCGACCTCCGCCGACGCGCACCGTTTCTTCGGACTGCTGTTTCCCGACCACCCGCTCCGACCCGGCGAGGTGGAAGTCGTCGCCACTCAGAGTTGCGTGTACTTCTGCATCTTGTCACAAGAGGCGTTCGAGCAAACGGAGACCTTCCTCGCGCGCGGCGAAGCCGCCCGCGCCCACGCGGTGGATTACCTGAAGCGTCTGCGCCGATTCAATTTTTACAACTTCGCGCACTTCCCCGCGTTCACTTCCTTCGAGGCGCGCGAGATGGACCCCGCGTCGCTCGAACGTCTCGGACGCGCGATGGAGATGGAGAACGCCGAACTCGTCGCCTTGCTCAACACCGTCGTGTTCATTGAGGAGCGCGACAGCCTGGAAAAATATCTCATCCACGATAGCTGGGGCCACTATTGGCAGGCCGACCTGACCGGCCTCGGCGCGCTGTATCACCGCATGGCGTCGCTGCACCTGCCGCTTTCGCCGAGCGACTCGGTGCGCCTTGACGACAAACTACTTTCCTTCCTCGACCTCGTGTATCTGCGGCGCGACGGCTCGTTGCTCTTCGACGAGGCGCTGGCGCGGCGGTACGCGGCGGCGTGGACGAACGAACGTTTCCAGCCGCTCCTCGCCCCCGTCGTGGCCGAACTCGCCGCCGACCTGATCGAATACCACGCCCGCGCGCAATGCCGCGCCGCCGGGTTGGAGTTGCCCTCTTCCTCGCGCTTCCCGCAGCAACCGGCGAAGATCGATTTCGCGTGGGCGGACCTGTCGTTTTTCGTCAAGGCACTCAAGCGCGTGAACACGCTCTACGAAAAGGACGCCGAACTGCGCGCGAGTTTCGTCGAACGCGCCCGGCTGCTCTTTCGACTGAAATACCGGCGCAACTATCCGGCCGTCGCTTCGTCGGAAATCCTCGACGCCGAACTCGGCAAGACCCTCGAACGTCTCCTCGCCATCTTCCACGAAGTGCAGGAAACCGACCTCGGCACCGGCTTGCAAACCACGAACACTTTTTCCCTCGCGTTCGTCAATCTGCTGCGCATCGGCGCGACGCTCAACGGCATCGTCCACGATCAACTCGAAGGAACCCGCCCGCACCTCGCCCCGTATTTCCAGACGCTGGTGATGTTCGTGGTCAAGTACTTCGAGCGCGAGCCGACGCACGGCTTCTGGACGCTCGACGAAACGCTCGCCGCCTACGCGGTCCCGTTGCTGGAATCGCTGGCGTCCGCCGAACGTTTCGCGCAAGATCATCTCCAACCCGATTGCCAATCATGAAATACCCGCACTCCCTGGCGCTCGCACTGCTGCTTGCCGCGCCCCTGGCCGCCGTCGCGCAATCGCCCGGCGTCCACTACGTCGAACCTGCCAAGCCCTACGGCGCGTCGCCGTTTTTGAAGAACGCGCACAAGACCCCCGTGGACGCCAACGGCACGATTCTCATTCCGCTCCTCACCTGGGCGGCGGACGGCGTGACGGTCAGCGCCAACAACGGGCTCGAACCCAACCCAAACTCGGCCCTCGCCCGCGCGCTCGGGCATCCGGTGAAGCTGGAAGTCACCGACGATTTCGATAAGCAGGTGCAAAACTACCTCGCCGGCAAATCGCCCTTTCTGCGCGGCACCGCCGATATGATCGCGCTCGTCTCGCAGGCACTCAAGAACGTCGATCCCGCGCTGGAACCCGTCGTCATTTTCCAGCTTTCGACCTCCACGGGCGCGGACGGTTTCGTGGCGAAGGATATCGGCCAAGTCGCCGACCTGAAGGGCAAGACCATCGTCACCCAGATCAACGGCCCGCATCTTTCGCTCATCGGCAACATGCTCAAGGACGCGGGCTTGAGCCCGAAGGACGTGACGATCAAGTTCGTGCGCGACATCACCGCCGCGCCGGACTTCAAAGCCACCGCCGCCGCCGAGGACCCCGCCAACGCCTTCCGCCGCGACGCGCAGGTCACGGGTGCGGCGTGCATCTCGCCCGACATCCTCGCGCTGACCGCCGGCGGCACGGTCGGCACCGGCATGGAAGGCACGATCAAGGGCGCGCGGCCGATCTTCACGACGAAGACCGCCTCGCAGATCATCTTCGACGTTTACGCCGTGCGTCGGGATTTCCTCGGAGATCATCCTCAAATTGTCGAGGCGTTCCGCGATGCGCACCTCAAGCAGCAGGAATATTTCCTGGGCGAACTGGCGAACATCGAGAAGAAGCGCGACGCCGACCGCAAGCGCGTCGATGCCTTCAAGACGCTCTGCAAGCCGCTGGCGAAAATCTTCATGCAGGACGATAACGCCATCAGTGATTACATCGTCTGGGTCGGCCGCGACCTGCAACTGGCTGGGCGTGCGGGCAACGGCAAATTCTTCGACGACGCCAACCCCATCGGCTTCAAGGCCACGACCGCGCGCATCCAGGATTTCTTCGGCGCGCTCGGCCTGATCGAGAGTCCGTCCAACATCGCCTACAACCGTCCGCCGCTGACGGAAAAAACTTCCAGCGAACCGGCGCAGAACGCCGTGCCCACGCCGAAGCCGTCGGCGCAGCCCGCGTTCACCTCGACCGAGGCCGTGCGCAAGGCCGCCGACAGCAAGAACGCCAACGTGATGTACCGCTACACGTTCAAGTTCCCGGTGCAGGTCAGCGATATTAGTTGGCGCGACTACCAGGAGGTTTTCGCGCGCATCCACGAAACGGTCACACGCTACGGCGGCGCGGTCGTGCAGTTGCGCGGGCACGCGGATAATTTCTTCTACAATTTCGTCGTCGCCAAGCAGCAGCAGGGCCAGACGACCTACCAGCGCCGCGTCGCGGGCACGGACAAGTTCGAGACC
>CALMVM010000065.1:6655-11066 GCA_937873255.1 uncultured Verrucomicrobiota bacterium
CCGCTGCCCAAACCGGAAGAACTCCTCAACGACGCCAATTCGTTGTCGTACTCGCGCGCGTTCGCCATCAAGCGCGCGTACGTCGCCTATCTGCGCGAGTCGCTCCACCTCGGGCCGGACGAGATCGACCTCTCGCGCTTCGACGTAAAAGGCATGGGCATTTCCGATCCCATCGTGAAGAACCCCACCACCGCCGACCAGCGCAACGACAACATGCGCGGGGAGATGGTCATCATCGCCGCCGAGAGCGAGATCCCAACCGAGATCGGCCCCGACGACCTCAAATAATGAAAGCTTCTATTCGCATGAAAATTGCGCGGTATCTTTTGGCGGCTACGATATTAGTCGCCGTTTCTACCATCACGGTCCGCGCGCAGGAAGTGCCGCTGGATTCCGCGTGGAAAGCGCGGATGGCTGCGTTGCAGGAGGAACAGAACGCGCAGGCCGGCACGGCGGTGTTCATCGTCTTCGACGATTCCGGTTCCATGGGCGACGAAAACAAGCTCGTCATGGCCAAGAGTTCCTTCCGTGCGTGGATCGAACATGCGCCGGAAGACTACCGCTTCAGCCTGACCGCGATCAACGCCGGCACGCTCGTGCAACTGGCGCGCCGCAACCGCGCGCAGGTGCTCGCCGCCGTCGATAAACTGCGCGCGTCCGGCAACACGCCGCTGGCCGACACGATTGCGCGCGTGCACGACGCCATCGCGCGCTACCGGTCATCGGGCGCGCTTTACGTGCGCGAGGTCGTCGTTATCCTGACCGACGGCGAGGACAACACCAACCGCGGCGACGCCGGCGTGCGCTACGAGATGAATCGCCTGCGCTCGGAGAGCGTGGAGGTCATCGCGTTCGGCTACAAGGGCGAGGCGGATTATCTCAACGGCGCGGCGACGCATTTCTACTCACCCAACAACGGGCAGGACATCAGCAAGGGCCTCAACGCGATCAGCGCCGAGGTGCGCGACACTTCCGACGTGGTGGTGGACGACGCCACGCGCAAGCTGATGGCGACGCTGCCCGTCGTCGCCTCAATGCAAAGCGCCCCGGTCGATACGCCCGCCGCATCGCCTTCCGCAAGCCCTTCCCTCGCCTCGCGCACGCCCGGCGGCTACGGTTGGAAAACCGTGTTCGTGGTGATCGGTTGCTTCCTGGTGCTCAAAGGAATTTTCCGCGGCGGCAAGAAAGGAAAATGACGCGCCGATGAAGAAGGCGATTTCAGCTCTGCTCATCCTGACGACGCTGGCGATGGTCGGCTGGGGCCTGTCGCGTTCGTGGCGCGACGCGCGGCGCAACGCCGACCTGTTCGCGCGCACGAGCGATTCGCGCGTGTACAAGCGCACGGTCACGTTTCGCGGCGACGACTGGCTGGGTTATCTCGTGCTGCGCTCGCCGCGCTTCGCCCGCGCGCTGGCCGACCACGACATCGGCGTGCGCTGGGAGATGGAGCCGGACTTTGAAAAACGCTTCGCCGGTCTGCGCGACGGCCAGTGCGATTTCGTCGCGGCCACGCTCGACAGTTATCTCGCCAACGGCAACGCGACCGGCTGGCCGGGGGCCATCACCTGGGTGATCGACGAGAGCTTCGGCGGCGACGCGATCCTGGCCGGCGAGAACGTCAAGAGCCTCGACGACCTCAACCAGGCCGGCATGCGCGGGGCGTTCGTGGGGTTGTCGCCCTCGGAGTTTCTCTTACGTTCGGAGATCAGCCATTTCCATCTCGACCGGCTGCGCGGAGGGCTGGAAAAATCCCGCGTGGACAGCATCGATACCGCCTATAACGCGCTACGCGAAAAGCGCGTGGATTTCGCCGTGCTGTGGGAGCCAGCTGTCACGCGCGCCAAGAGCGAAATCCCCGGCGCGCACGTCCTCATCGACACGCGCGAGGCGCAGGGCCTCATCATCGACATCGCCCTCGCCCGCCGTCAACTCATCGACAGCGACCCAGCGCTCGTGCAGATCGTGACGCACGCGTATTTCGAGGCGGTCCACGATTACCTGACCCACCCCGCCGAGTTCACCGATGCCGCCGCGCACGACAGCGGCAAGGCCAACGCCGACGCCGACACCATGCTGCGCGGCGTCCGTTTCGACACGCTCACGGACAATACCCAGGAATGGCTCAGCGACTCCCGCGACCACGACGCGCGGCTCGCCACGAGCGTGAACCAGATCCGCGCCGTACTGCGCGACCACCAGCAGCGCATCGACCTGCCCAACGACGACCCGAATTCCATCCTGTTTCGCGGGATCGTGCAGGCGGTGGGCAAACAGCCGGCGGGCATCGCCGACGTGTCGGGCGGCGCGATGAAACGCACCGACGCGGGCGCGCGGCCGTTGGGTCAATATTACCCGCCGTTGACCCCGACACAATGGGATGCACTCGCGGCGCAGGTGCGCGGGACGCTGCTCGACGAACCCGTCATCTTCCCGCCCGGGCAGACGGAGATTCCCGACGATTTCCAGGCGGCGATCCGTGACGCCGTGCCCCGGCTGGCGAATTATCCGACGTTCCGCGTGGTGGTCGAGGCGCACGTCAGTCCCGGCGATTCGCCCGAGACCGACCGCGCATTGTCGGAGGCGCGCGCGTTGGAGGTGAAGCGTTTCCTCGCCTCGGAGTGCGGCGTGCCCGAGGACCGCGTGCTCGCGCGCGGCAAGGGATCCAGCGAACAGCCGCAGCGTTATCCCGGCGAGACGGACACCTCGTGGACGCGCCGCGCGCGGCGGGCGCGGATTATCCTCGTCGGACAGTAGGGGTTTGCGCGATATTCTCTTTTCATTGGAACCGATGAAAGCACCCGACCGCATCGATATTGCCCGGCAGGTCATGGGACAAGTGTTGACCCATCCCGTGACGTGGGCGCCGTTCGTGCCCATCGCGGCGGCGTTTGCGTTCCTGCACGCGCCGTGGTGGCTGTGTTTCGCGCTGGCGGTGGCGGCGGCCGTCATCGTGTTCCTGGCGTGGTCGTACGGGTGGGAACGGCTGGTGAAAGTGACGCGTGCCAAGATGCTCGCCTCGCACCGGGTGACCGAGGACAAGGAGTTAACCGCACGCATCCAGCGGCTGATGCTCGCGGTGCAGAACCGACCGACCAAGGAAGTCGTCGAGGCATTGCGCGAGGCGATGAGCATCAAGCAAATGGTCGAGGGCCGCCTGATCGCGGATGGCACGATCACCGAACACGAGGAAGAAGTCGGCACGATGGTCGGCGACCTCGTGCGCACGATGGTCGGCGAGGCGGAGCGTCTCACGTCGGCGGCGGACGGCGGCGAACCGTCCCGCGCGGCGCTGGAACGTTTTCAAAAAGCAGCCGCGACGCTGCGGCAGGTTTATTCCGAGATCGACGTGATCCTCGACCCCGTGCCCGAGGACATGCGTCTGCCCGCCGGCGACGACGCGCTCACCCGCGCCAGCGAGCGCCTCGACGAACGCCTCAAGCTCGCGCGCGGCATCCGCCAGCATCTGCAACGCGACATGGCGATCCCGGAGGACCGGTCCGCCGATGTACCAACGGCCCCCGCGCAGCGGACCCCGACCGCCGAAAGTTAGCGTTTCCCGTTTACCCGAACCACACAACCAGACTAGATAACTACCATGTTCAAGCGAATTGCGAATATCTTCCGCGGCTTCGTCGGCCTGTTCGTCGGCGGGATCGAACGGCGCAACCCCGAGGCGTTGCTAGAAGTCGAGCGCGAAAACCTCCGCAAGCAGATTTCCCAATACAACTCGGGGTTGGCCGAGCACGCCGGGCTCTGCGAACGACTCATGAGCCAGGTCAAGAAGCTCGAAGTCGATGAGAACGACCTGCGCGCGAAGACCAGCGCCAACCTGCGCGCGGGCAACAAGGAAGCCGCCGGCCAATATGCGTTGCGGTTGCAGACGATCAGCGCGCAGTTGAAGGAAAATCGCGGCCAGTTGGAGTCGGCCGAAAAAACGTACCAGGAACTCGTGCGTGCGCGGGAGGTCAGCGTGCGCGCGGCACAGAGCAAGATCGAGGCGCTCAAGTACAGTCTGAGCGATTTGAAGATCAAGAACGCGACGGCCGAACTCAACGAGATGGCCTCGGGCATGATCCAACAGATCGGCGGTTCGGGCGACACGCTAGGCCGGTTGACCGAGATGGTCGAGGAGGATCGCCAAAAGGCCGCCGGCCGCGCGAGGGTGGCGAAGGATTCGCTCGACACCACCGACTTCCACATGAAGGAAGCCGAGCAAAAGGCCCTCGCTGATCAAGCGTTGGCGGACTTCGCGGCGAAGGAGGGCATCGCGGTCGATCCCGTCACGCCCTCTGCACCGCACGCCGAGTCGGGTCAGAAGACGATCGGGTCGGAAAGCCACTACCGCGTTGCGCGCTTCCAACCAAGGTAGCGATGGCCCTCCGAGCCGGTCCCTATTTTGGCTTGGATAACC
>CALMVM010000066.1:0-2179 GCA_937873255.1 uncultured Verrucomicrobiota bacterium
TTGGCCTCGATCATCGTGTGGAAGGTTTGCGCGGATTGGAAACCCGTCGCCTTCAGGTCGAAGCCTTCGAGGACGTTGAGCATTTGCAGGGCGACGATGCCCTGCGTGTTGCCAGGCAATTCGTACACGTCGTAGCCGCGGTAGTTGGTGGAGACAGGCTCGACCCACTCGGAGTGGTGCGCCTCGAAGTCGGCCTTGCGCAGGTAGCCGCCGTTGGCCTGCATGAAGGCGTCGATCTGGTTGGCGATCTCGCCCTTGTAGAACACGTCGCGCCCCTGCTCGCCGATCAGACGCAAAGTGTGCGCCAGGCCGGGGTTCTTGAACACGTCGCCTTCCGCCGGCGCTTTGCCGGTGGCGGGCAGGGTGTACGTTTCCTTCCAAGCGCCGGGCAGGTCCTTGAACGCGGTGAGGTTGCGACCCCAGTAGTACGCGATGGTTTCGGTGACGGGGAAACCCTCCTCCGCATACCGGACCGCGCCCGAGAGATCGTCCGCGAGCGTGAGCTTGCCGAAGCGGTCGCGCAACGACGCCCAGCCGTCCACCGCGCCGGGGACGTTGATGGGCAGCATGCCGACGGCCGGCAGGAAGGTGCGGTGGAGCTTGGCGACCTCGTCGCGGGCCTGCTCGTACGAGAGTCCGAGCGGCGAGCGGCCCGAGGCGTTGAGACCGTAGAGTTTGTTTTCCCTGGCGATGTAGACGATGGCGAACAGGTCGCCGCCGACGCCGTTGGAGACGGGTTCCATCAAGCCGAGGGTGGCGTTGGCGGCGATGGCGGCGTCGACCGCGTTGCCGCCGCGCTTGAGCACGTCGAGTCCGACCTGGCTGGCCGCCGGGACGCTCGTGCAGACCATCCCGTGACGCCCGAGCACCTGCGAGCGCGTGGCGAAGGGCTTGCCGACGATGCGGTCCGCCTGCGCGCGCAGAAAGGATGAAGGATGAAGGATGAAGGATGAAAGCAGAAGGATCAGAGCGGCGAACCGCGCGGGAATCGGGCGACGGATTTTCATGGTGGTAGGATCGTGCCCGGCGCTGAGCGGGCCGCACGATGAATCGGCCGGGCCGCGCGCCGGGGCCGCACCTTTTTTGTCTGTTCATCGCCCTGATTCATGCTTAGGCTGGGGAGAGGTTGGGAGAACTCGCTTCCGACTGCTGCTTTTTACCCTTCATCCTCTTTCTCCATGCACCGACGCGATTTCCTCCGCCGCTCCGCTGCCGCCGCCGCCGGCGTGGTGAGTTTGAACGCTTTTCCCCACCATCTGTTTGCCGGGGAAAAAACCAAAAATCCCTCCGATCGGATTGACCTCGGCAAGACAGGGATTACCGTCAGCCGCTTGGCGATGGGCACTGGCAGCAACGGCTCCGGCGGCACTTCCGAACAAACCCGCAACCTGAACGTCGACGGTCTCGCCGCGCTGCTCAAACTCGGGTACGACAACGGCGTCACCTTCTGGGACAGCGCCGACCAATACGGTAGCCATCCGCATTTGCGCCGTGCGCTGCAAACGGGCATCCCGCGCGAAAAGGTCACGATCCTCTCGAAGACCCACGCGACCACCGCCGCCCAGATGCGCGCCGACCTGGACCGTTTCCGCAAGGAACTCGGCACCGATTACATCGACATCATGCTGCTCCATTGCGTGACCGACGCCGACTGGCCCAAACGTTGCGCGGGTGCCATGGACGTGATCAGCGAGGCGCGGGAAAAAGGCATCATCGGAGCCCACGGGGTGAGTTGCCATTCGTTCAGCGCGTTGAAAACCGCCGCCGAAACCGATTGGGTGCAGGTGGACCTCGCGCGGGTCAATCCGGCGGGAGTGATGATGGACAACAATCCGAAAGCCGTGACGGACGTATTGCACCAGATGAAAGCCAAGGGCAAGGCGATCATCGGCATGAAAGTCCTCGGGGCAGGCGAGTTGGTCGGCAAGGCCGACGAGTGTTTCCAGTGGCAGTTGGCACAGGACTGCGTGGATTGTTTCACGCTCGGGATGTCGAGCCCGACACAGGTTTTGAGCGCGCTCAAGCAGATCCCGGCGGCGAGCACGCGGGGATAGTTTGCCGGCCGGGCCGCCCCCGGCGTCATTTTACCTCCGGTTTCGCTGGCGCGGCGGTGGCCAGCTTGACGTGGTAGAGCGAGGTGCGCGCCGTGAGGAAGAGTTCATCCCCGGCCGGGCCGCCG
>CALMVM010000066.1:2189-8342 GCA_937873255.1 uncultured Verrucomicrobiota bacterium
ACCTCGGGCCGAACCCTGGAGGTGTACACCGACCAGCCGGGCGTGCAGTTCTACACCGGCAACTTTCTCGATGGCAGCCTCACCGGCAAAGGCGGCACCGTGTATGGCCAGCACTCGGGCTTCTGTCTCGAAACCCAGCACTTCCCCGACAGCCCGAATCAGCCCGCCTTTCCCAGCACCGTGCTGCGCCCCGGCGAGGAGTTCACCTCCGCCACCGTGTTCCGTTTCACGGCGCCCCCCGCGCGTTGACATACAGCGCGTAGATCGATTGGCTCGCCGCCATGAACAGGCGGTTCCGCTTGGGGCCGCCGAAGCACAGGTTGGCCGGTGACTCGGGTACGAGGATTTTGCCCAGCCGAGCCCCGTCCGGCGCGATGACGTGGACGCCATCCCGGGCGCTCGAAAACAGGTTGCCGTGCCGGTCGCAACGCATGCCGTCGAGTCCTTCGACGCGGCAGAACACCCGCCCGTCCGCGAGCCTGTTGTCGGCCGTCACCTCGAAGACCCGCACGTGCTGGGGTTGGCCGCTGTCGGCGACGTAGAGGAGTTTTTCGTCGGGTGAAAAGCAGAGGCCGTTGGGCTGCACGAAGTCGGTCGCCACCGCGCGGAGTTCTCGCGTTTTCGGGTCAAGACAATAGACGTTGTTGGTCGCTTGTTCCTTCGGAGCGTTCTCGAGACCGTACGTCGGATCGGTGAACCAGACGGTGCCGTCACGTTTGACCGTTACATCGTTGGGAGAATTGAGTCTTTTGTCGCCGAACCGCTCGGCGATCACGATGTGCGTCCCTGCCAGGGATGCCGGGGACGTCCGGGGGTTTGCCTGCGGGTCTTCAAACTCGAACGTGCCCGTCGCACGCCCTCCGAACATCTTGCTCACCCGGCGCGAGCCGTGTTCACAGGTGTACAGATTGCCTTGGGAGTCGTAAAAGTTGCCGTTGGCGTTGTGGCTCGGCTCGCGGAAGATGGCGACGGTTTTCGTGGCTGGGTCGTAGCGATACATCTTGTCTGCCGGGATGTCGCTGAAGACTAGGAACCCACCGATTGGATCCCATGCCGGGCCTTCGAGGAATTTGAAGCCGCCCGCCAGCTTTTCGACGGTCGCGCCCTCGGGCACGAACCGGTGGAACTCCGGCTTCTCGGCCAGCAGCGTTTGGCCGGACGCCGGTTGGAGCGATGGCGAGGTCATAAGCAAAAGAAAACAGATCAGGAAACGCATGCGGCGGGGGGCTCGCGCACAGATTATGTCGATCCCGCCGGACGGGGAACAAAATAATCCGAGGCAATCGGCCCGTTTGCAGGCACATTCCCGGTCCGCAATCATGCCCAGCCCCTCGCAGACCAACGCCACCGCCGTCCTCAGCGTCAACGACCTGGAGGTGCGCTACGGCGTGCACACCGTCCTCGACAAGGCCACCCTCGCCGTCAACGAGGGCGACCGTATCGGCCTCGTCGGACGCAACGGCACGGGCAAGTCGACCTTCCTGCGCATCGCCGCCGGGGTCGCCACGCCCGATGCCGGCCAGGTCGTGCGCCGACGCGAACTCATCACCGGCTACCTGCCGCAGGATTTCCAGCTCGACGATGCCCGCACCGTGGAGGACAACATCCTCGACGGCGCGCGGGCGGTGCTCGACCTCATCGAAGCCTACGAAAACGAGCCGCCGGATTCGGCGCGTTCCGGCGAACTGCTGGATCACATCAACCACCTCGACGGCTGGGACGTGGGCCACCGCACGAAGGCGCTCATCGACCATCTCGACGCCCCCGCCGCCGACCGTCTCGCGGGCCAGCTCTCCGGCGGGGAAAAACGCCGCGTCGCCCTCGCCCGCGCGTTGCTCGCGCGCCCCGATCTGCTGATTCTCGACGAGCCGACCAACCATCTCGACACGTTTTCCATCGAGTGGCTGGAGGGTTTTCTCAAAAACTACCCGGGCACCTGCCTGTTCGTCACGCACGACCGGTATTTCCTCGACCGCGTCGCCAACCGCATCGTCGAACTGGCCGGCGGAAATTTCCTTTCGCACCAGGGCAATTACACCGCGTTTCTCGAACACAAGACCGCCCGCCTCGCCAACGCCGAGTCCGCCGAGGCCGCGCGGCAGAAATTCCTCAAGCGCGAACTCGAATGGGTCCGTCGCGGCCCCCAAGCGCGCCGCACGAAGTCCGTGGACCGCATCGAGCGTTACCATGCCCTCGCCGCCCAGGCCGGGCCTGAGCAGGAACTCGACGTGGACCTCATCATCCCGCCCGCGCCCAAGCTGGCGAACCGCGTCATCGAACTCAAGGCTGTCGGCACGACCCTGCCCGATGGCCGCACGCTCTTCGCCGACCTCAACTTAAATTTGGAACCCGGCCAGCGTCTCGGCATCGTCGGGCGCAACGGCATGGGCAAGACGACCCTCTTGCGGGTGATGCTCGGCTTGCAGCCGCCCACGCGCGGCGAGGCGATGCTCGGCACGCGCACGCAGGTCAATTACGTCGATCAGGGGCGCATCCTGCTCAACGACGACAAGACCGTCTGGGACGAGGTCGGCGAAGGCAGCGAATGGGTCAAGCTTGGCGAGGAGCAGATCAGCATCCGGGGGTATCTGAGTCGGTTCCTGTTCACGGGCGACCAGGTGAACTCGAAGATCGGCCTGCTCTCGGGCGGTGAACGCAGCCGGGTCATCCTGGCGAAAATCCTCAAGCGCGGCGGCAACGTCATCGTGCTCGACGAACCGACCAACGATCTCGACCTGGCGACGTTGCGTGTGTTGGAGGAAGCGCTGCTCGGTTTCGGTGGCGTGGTGGTGGCCGTCAGCCACGACCGATACTTTTTAAATCGCGTTTGCACATCGATCCTGGCCTTCGAGGGCAACGGCCACCTGTACTACGACGTGGGCAACTACGACGATTACACCGCCAAGCGCGCCGCCCACGCCGCCGAGGCCGCGCGTTGGGAAGCCGAGGCCGCCGCCAAACGCAAATCCCCAGCTTCTGCATCCGCCAAACCCGCCGCCGGACGCAAGCTCAGCTTCAAGGAAACGAAGGAACTGGAAACCATTGAGGCCGACATCCTCGCGGCCGAGGAAAACGTCGCGCGGATGGAAACCGAATTCGCCGCGCCTGACTTTTACCAGAAGCACGGCGACCGCTGGAAGGAACTACAGGCCGAGTTGGACGCCGCCAAAAAGAAAGTCGCGCGACTCTACGCGCGCTGGGAAGAACTGGAAGCGACCCGCGCGGGGGCTGCGTAGAAATCAAGGCTTGCCCGAATCGTCGTCTCCCCAAGGGTTTTCGCCCTCCTGTCGGCGTTTTTCGATTTCTTCACGCAACACGGACGGGAGCATGGGAAAAACTTCCGGATGGGCTTCCGCCAAACGGACGAGGTCGCTCCCGTCCTTAAGATGTTTGCCGGCCCGCCGTGTGGGATCGCTCCAAGCCCATAGCTTGCCTTGCATTAAGTCTTCCAAGGCCGCAACAGGCACATCAATGCCAAAGATCTGCCGTAGGACAGCACGTTCGACAAACGGCTGGTAACGGTCCGGTCTGGTGAACTGCACCATCAGCATGTTAGCGGACGTTTCTGTTCGTCCCGCTCGCCGTTGCGCGTTGATCGAAAAAGGAAATTCTTTGATGCGAAAATCGGCCGCGCGCAAATCCGCCAAGATCGGTTCCAGCTCGGTCGAAATGACGACCAAATCGAGGTCAGCCGTGTAAACGGCTGGCGCGTAGGCATTGACAGCCAAACCGCCGATGACACACCAACCCGTGCCGTGACGGCGCAAGGTTTCAGCCACAAAGATGAAATCTTTTGTGCCGTTCACGATAACCCCGTCGTAGATCTCCCGCTCGGTCATGTTTCGACCGAGACTATAGTCACAGGCGTGGCAGGTTGTCTAAACAAGAACGCAGGAGCCGCTACGTCTTCACCCGTTCGATCCGCGCACCGAGTTCGGCGAGCTTGTCGTCGAGGTGCTCATAGCCGCGGTCGATGTGGTAGACGCGGTTGATCTCCGTCACGCCCTCGGCCTTCAGCCCGGCCAGCACCAACGCCGCCGACGCGCGCAGGTCCGACGCCATCACGGGGGCGGCGCTGAGTTTATTGACGCCCTGAATGATCGCCGTCTGCCCCTCGATCCGGATATCCGCACCCATGCGCTTCATTTCGGAAAGGTGCATGAAGCGCTGAGGAAAGATGTTCTCGGTCACCGTGCTGATGCCGCTCGTCGTCGCCAACAGCGCGCACATCTGCGCCTGCATGTCGGTCGGGAAGCCGGGGTACGGCTCGGTAGTCAATTCCAGCGACTTCGCCCCACCGTTGGGCCGTACGGTCACGGTCTTGGCCGTCGTGTCCACGTGGAACCCGCCGGCGCGTAACCGCTCCGACACCGATTCCAGATGCTCGGGAATAACGTTTTTGAGCGTCACGCCGTCGCCGCAAATGGCCCCGGCGACCATAAACGTCCCCGCCTCGATCCGGTCGGGAATCACTTCGTGTTCCGCGCCGTGGAGCTCGCTAACCCCTTCGATGATAATCCGCCGCGTGCCCGCGCCTTCGATCTTAGCGCCCATGGCGATGAGGAAATTCGCCAGATCGACGACCTCCGGCTCCGCCGCCGCCGCCTCGATGACGGTCGTGCCCTCGGCGAGCACGGCAGCCATCATGACGTTGTCGGTGCCCAGCACGGTCGAACCGAATTTCCCGCGCAAGGACATGCTCGCCCCGTGCAATTCCGACGCGAACAGCCGCACGTCGCCGCCGACCACGCGCACCTTTGCTCCGAGCGCCTCGAACCCGCGCAGGTGCAGGTCGATGGGCCGGTCGCCGATGACGCACCCGCCCGGCAGCGCGCAGGTTGCTTCTTTTTCGCGCCCGAGCAGCGGCCCGAGCACGCAGACCGACGCGCGCATCTTGCGCACGATGTCGTAGGGGGCGTGGGTCTTGATGTTCTCGGCTTTGATCGTCACCGTCCCGCTGGCCCGCTCGACCTCCGCCCCGAGCATGGAGAGGATCTGGAGCATGTAGTTGATGTCGCTCAGGTCCGGGACGTGGTGGATGATGCACTGCTCCTTCGTCAACAACGCGGCGGCCAGGATGGGCAGCGCCGAGTTTTTCGAGCCGCTGATGCGCACGCTGCCTTTGAGGGTCGCGCCGCCGTGCACGAGAATTTTGTCCATCGCCATAGTCTGTGTCTCCGGTAACCCGGATGCTCCCGGGCCGGGCATTTAAGCAGGCTTCCGGCGCGAGCGCGAGCGGAAAAAAGACGCGCGGAGCGGCACGGGGCGGGAAGCAGATGGACGGCCCCGTCCCAACTCCCTCAGGGAGCGACGGGCGCGCCCGGGGCCGGCTTGTTTTTCAGCGCGTCCATGCCCTGCTGGATGACTTCCTCGCTGAGCACGCCGATGAGCGGCAGGTTGCGGTAATGCTCCATAAAATCCAACCCGTAGCCGACCACGAATTCGTCGGCGATGTCGAAGCCAACGTAATCCGCCTCCACGGGCATCTCGCGCGGGCGGTTCTTGCGCAGCAGGACACCGATCTTCAGACTCGCGGGCTGGAGTTGGAGCAGGCGTTCGCGCACCGCGTGGAGCGTGAACCCGCCGTCGAGGATGTCGTCGAGGACGAGCACGTGGCGTCCCGCGATCTCGGGCATGGAAGTCTGGTCGAACGTCACCACGCCCGTGCTGCGGTGGCCGGAATAGCTGGACACGCTCAGGCAATCGACGTGCAACGGGATGGGAATGCGCCGCAAAAGGTCGCCCAGGAACACGAACGAGCCGTTGAGCACGGCGACGACCGTCAATTCCTTGTCGCGGTAGTCCCAGGTGATCTGGTGGGACATTTCGTCGAGCCGGCTCAGGATGGTGCTCTCGTGGAAAAGGACGCGGCTGAGGTCGGCGAGCATGGTGATGGGTCCAAGCTGACGGGGAACGGCGAAAAATGCAAAATGCAAAATGCAAAAGTCCGGAAGGCGGAAAATGCAGAAGTCGGAGGACGGAAAGTGAGGTTTGTTTGTTCCTCCGGACTTCTGCATTATCGCCCTGCGGGCGGTGCCTAGCGGACTCGGCTCTGTATTTCCACTTTCTGAACTTTTGCATTCTGCATTTTGCATTTTGCATTTTCCGCCGCGCCGCGCCATACCATCCCGATGCCAACGCACCAGGGGCGGG
>CALMVM010000067.1:0-2872 GCA_937873255.1 uncultured Verrucomicrobiota bacterium
CCAAAAAAACCAAACACCCCATGAAGAAATCCATCCTCACCGTCGCCGGCATCCTGGCGCTCTCCGCCACCGCCGCGTTCGCGCAGACTTCCACCTCCACCACCACCTCCACCACGCAGGCGGACGGCACGACGACCTCGAAAACCGTCACCACCGAGCGCACCGGCACCATCACCGAGTGGACCCCCGGCACCAGCTTCGTGCTGCGCACCGAGGCCGCCGAACCCGTGCATTACCGCTTCAGCAAGACCGTCAGCTACGTCACGCCGGACGGCCAGGTCGTCGAGGCTTCCAAGGTCACGAAGAACTCCAAGGTGCGCGTGCACTACGTCAAGGATGGCAGCGACATGATGGTCGATAAGGTCATCGTCCTGCCGTAAGTACAGCTCCTGTTATCCGGTCGATTCCCGGATGTTAGTTTCAAGGGCGTCCGGCGTGGCAAACCCCTGCCGCCGGGCGCTCTTCTCTTTTGCGCGATCCAGGAAATGCCCGCGCTCAGTCCTCGTCCGTGTCCGGCGCGATGCGGAAGTCCACCTGCCGCTTGAATGTGTCCACGTCGGCGACTTCCACCTCGATCCGGTCGCCGATGGCGTACACCTTGCGCCGCCGCTTGCCGACGAACCGCTGCCGCGTCGCGTCGAACTGGTAAAAATCGTCGTCCAGTTCGGAAACGTGTACCAACCCGCTCAACACAAAATCGGGTAACTCCACGAGCAACCCGTAATTTCTAACATCGACGATAGTCGCCGGGAAGGTCGTCGGCTCGCCGTCCGAATTGGCGAGGCGTTCCTGTAAGAGGTTCTGGAAATATTCGAGCTTCTTGAGCTTGACTGATTCGCGTTCCGCGTCGGCGGCGACGCGTTCGGTGGCGGAGATGTGCGCGGCGACGTTGGTCAGATCGGCCGCCGCGAGCCGGGCGCGTTTTTCCTCGCCGGCCAACACCGCCAGCGAACGGTGCACCACGAGGTCCGCATAACGCCGGATCGGACTCGTGAAATGCGTGTAATTCACCTTTGCCAATCCGTAGTGTCCCAGCGGCGCGGTCTCGTACACCGCGCGCTTGAGGCTCTTGAGCAGCCCGAGCTTGATGGCTTCCTCCTCGGGTTTGTCGCGCACGGCGCGCAGGAGTTTTTGCATCTCCATGCGCTGCGTCAGGTCGCCGACATGGTAGTTGTAGCTTCGCACGAAATCGCGGTATTCTAGCAGGCGGTCGGCGTCCGGGTCTTCGTGGACGCGGTAGATCGCGGGGATCTGCCGGTTCTTCAATTCGCGCGCGACGACCTCGTTCGCCGCCAGCATGAATTCCTCGATGAGTTGGTGCGAGATGTCGTTCTCGATGCGTTCCAGGCGCACGGGTTTGCCGTCCTTATCGAGATGCACCTTCACCTCGGGCATGTCGAGATCGAGCGACCCGTTCTTGAACCGGTTCTGCCGCAACAGCGACGCGAGTTTCCACGCGCGGTGGAGTTCGCGCGCGACCGGCGACGCCTTGGGCGAACCCTGCAAAAGCGCGAACGCTTCCCGGTAGGTTAGTCGCGCGACGCTGCGGATGACCGTCCGCGCGAAACGCACCGAACGAATCCGCCCGCCGCCCGCGAAATCGATGAACACCGAATACGTCAGCCGATCCACCTTCGGCTTGAGCGAGCACACGCCGTTGCTCAACCGCTCGGGCAGCATTGGAATCACGCGGTCGGCAAGGTAAACGCTGTTGCCCCGCGCGAACGCTTCCCGGTCCAACACACCGCCGGGTTGTACGTAGTGACTAACATCGGCGATGTGAACTCCTAACCTCCAGCCGCCCGGCAATTCCTCCACGCGGATGGCGTCGTCGAAATCGCGCGCATCGTCGGGATCAATCGTGATGATGAAATCGTTGCGCAAGTCCTCGCGCTCGGCAGCGGCACGTTCGTCCACCTCCTCGGGAATCTGCTCCGCCGCATGCATCACCTCGCGCGGGAACTCCTCCGGCAGGTGGTACTTGCGGATGATGGAAAGCATGTCCACGCCGGCCTTCGCGGCGGGACCGAGCACCTCGATGATCTTGCCCTCGGGATTGACGTGCCGCATCTCCCACGGCTCCAGGCGCACGACGACCTTGTCGCCGATGTCGGGCTGTTTGGGCAGCACGGTCTGGCCGAGATGAACGTAAATGTTGTGGATGAAGCGCGGATCGTCGGCGACGACGTAGTGGAACTGCTTGGATTTTTGCAGCGTGCCGACGACGGTTTCATTCGCGCGCTGGAGGATGCGAATGACGCGCCCCTCGCGCCGCTGACCCGCTTCCGGGCCACGGTAGCGCCGGTCGCGCGCATCGACGAAGCCGTCGCGGTTGACCCGCGCCAGCACCTTGTCGCCGTGGAGCGCGACCCAGGTGTTCTCGGCGGCGATGAACAGGTCCGGATCACTCGAAATAGGGCTGACGACGAATGCGTAACCCTTGTCGCTAAATTTGATGATCCCCGGGAACAGGTCCGCCGTCTCGGGCTGGACGTAGCGGTCTTTCTTGATGCGTGCAATGCTGCCTTCCAACTCCATCTCGCGCAGACGTTCTTTGAGGTCGTGCCGGTCGTCGGGTTTGAGGCCGAGTTTCTTGGTGAGCTGGACCTTGTCGAGCGGCTGGTATTTGGGCGAGGCGAGCAGGCGCAGAATTTTCGCGCGCAGGTCACCGCCAGGGGAAGGCTTCATTCGTGGCCGGCTTCCGGGAGCGCGGTGATCCCGGTGCTAATGCCGCTCATCAGAAGTGCAGGCAGAATTTCTATCGTGTCGTTGTCGTTGAGCACAATCCCACGGGTGCCTACGACTAAAAAGTGATCGACCGTCGGAACATGAAACTTCCGCCCATCAGCCAAATGAATAGTGAAAGGAACGC
>CALMVM010000067.1:2981-4411 GCA_937873255.1 uncultured Verrucomicrobiota bacterium
GAATATCGCCGATCATTGCGCAAAGATAATGTCAAGAACCCGGCAAGACAATCCTCAAATGGCCCGCGCCTTTTTCACGGCTTCCACGAACCCCGCCGCGCGCGCGGTCAGCCCGACCCAGTCTTGATTTTTGACGAACTCCTTCGCCACGAGGCTCGACCCCGCCGCCAGCGCCGCGCAACCGGCCTTCAAGAAATCGCCCGCCGTCTCCACCGTCACGCCGCCCGTCGGGATGATGCGCAACATCGGCAGCGGGGCAAGAATGTTTTGGATGTACTTCGGCCCCAACCCATCGGCGGGGAATAACTTGATGAAATCCGCGCCCGCTTCGTGCGCCGTGAGCGCTTCGGTCGGCGTGTACGCGCCGCACGCGACCGGCTTGCCGTAGCGCAGACACATCGCGACAATCGCGGGCCGGCACACCGGCGTCACCACGAACTGCGCGCCGGCCAGGATCGCCGCGCGGCAAGTCTCGGTGTCGAGCACCGTGCCGACGCCGATCAACGCGCCGCGCCCGGTCAATTCCCTGCTTGCGTGCGCGATGGTCGGGATCGCGTCGGGCGAGGTCATCGTGATCTCCAGGCCCGTCACGCCGCCCGCCAGCAGCGCCTCGCAAATGGGCATCAGCGCCGCCGCAGAGTCCACCCGGATGACGGCCACGATGCCGGGGTCGAGGATGCGTTCGATGATCTGGGATTTGGTCATGGACAAATCTATTACTCCCGCACGGCGATTTTGCGAATCTCCAAACGCTGCTAAATTAGTCCCCCGCTATTATTCAACCCGCTCCATGCAAGTCTCCGACCTTCGCGGCATCCTCCAGTACATCCCGCGTTTCCGCGACCGCACGTTCGTCATCGCCATCGACGGCGAGATCGTCGAGTCGGAGAATTTCTCCAACGTGTTGCTCGACCTCGCCGTGCTGCGTTCGCTCAACATCCGCGGGGTCATCGTCCACGGCGCGCGCCACCAGATCGAACAGCGCGCGGCCGAATTGCGCCAACCCATCACCAACGCCGACGGCGCGGGCGTCACCGACGAGCCGACGCTGTCCATCACGCTCGACGCCTCCACGCGGTTGACGCACGAGATCATGGAAGGTCTGACCAGCGTGGACCTGCGCGCCGTTTACGCCAACGCCGTCATCGCCTACCCCGCCGGCATTCTCGGCGGCGTCGATCAACTCTACACCGGCCGCGTGGATCGCGTGGACGCCGCCAGCCTCCAATTATTTCTCGACCAGGGCATGATCCCCATCGTGCCGCCGCTGGGCTTCGACGGCGACGGCAAGACGTATCGCATCAACTCGGACACCGTCGCCGTGGAAATCGCCGAGGCCCTGCGCGCGGCGAAGATCATCTTCCTTTGCGAGGGCGGCGCGCTGCGACTCGACGACGGCGAACTCGTGCGTCAGCTCTCCGTGGAGGAAG
>CALMVM010000068.1 GCA_937873255.1 uncultured Verrucomicrobiota bacterium
GGCGAGGGCGAGACCTGCCACGCGGAGCGTTGGCATTGCACGCTGCGCCAGCGACTCGGACGCTTCGTGCGTAAGACCCTCTCCTTTTCCAAGTGCGAGCGGATGCACGACCTGGCGTTGAAGTTGTTCCTTCACCATTACAACCTTGTCCTTTAATTAATCGCCACTACCGGAACACCGGCGCACAGAGCCCTTCGCGGCAACGGTAGAGTTGTTTCTCCCAGGTCAACCAGCTCATCCCCTAATTGTCCACCGCCATGGACTCGGGCGACCGGGTGACGGCTCCCGCCGGCGGGTTGGGCCGGCGGGCGGGAGCGTTCCGGACCTCCTCATCGGCGTAGCCCGGCTGGTTGACGGCGGATCGTTTCCAAACGTTATCGCCCGTGTATTCCCAAGTCTCTTGGTGGATGTTGACCGACAGCGTGCCCGCGCCGTTGAAAAACGGCGGCCCGTCGAAGCGATGGCGTCCCTCGGGTCCGTGGATTTCGTTGCGCTTCCAATGCCGCCACACCTCGCCGTCGAACCAACCGACCGCCGTCCTCGACTCCAGGTAGCAGATTTGTCCGCGCGGCCCGAAGCGCGCGAGATCATCGACGGATTCCGACACGGGCAATTCGGCGGCCGGGCCGGGCGCCGCCTGCGCTTCCAATGCGTTTTCCATCCCGTTGTACCGTTCCCAATGGTCCCTGGCCGGCTCGTAGATCAGAATCGTCTTGCGATCCTGGCCGACATCGACCAGCCAGACGCGCCCCTTCCCATCGACGCCCATCGGACGGCGATACCAACTGCCCGCCAACCCATCGGTGGGCAGGTCGTGCGTGATCCACTTCTCGCCGTCCCATTCGACGAGCGTCTTGACGTCGGACTCGCGCAGTCCCCAGAGATGGCGGCGGTCGTCGGACACGAAGGCATAAGATGCGCGCACGTAGCTCAGGCGGCGATTGCCGTCCGCCGTTGCCGTGCGGGCGAGGAGTTTGTTGAGCGGGCCGGTCCAAACGTGCGCGTTGTTGTCCACGCAGAGCCAGCGGCCCGGTTCGGACAAAGGCAGCAGCCGCAGCGGATCGGTCATCGGAAAACCCTGCTGCCAGTTCAAGAGGCGCGGCGAACCCTCGTCCGGCACGAACCACAGACCGTTGCTCATGCTGCCCAGGAAATATCCGCCGTCGGTGCGTGCCCAGACCCGGTGCGCGGAGGAGCCGGTGAGGGTATCGGCGTCGAGGGAACCGACGAGCTTTTCCCAACGGCCGCCGCGCAGGCTCCAGAGGCTGTGCAGAGCACGCGAACCGAAGCCGTGCAAAACGAAAATCCAGTCGTCGGCTCCGCGCGGGAAAATTTCCGTGATGCCGCGCGCTTCGGCGGGCTGGTCCGGCACGCGCTCCAACCGGAAGGTGGCGGTGTCGAGCATGTACAGGCCGTCGTAGACCACGCTCATCCACAGGTGTCCTGCATCCCTCGGCGCGAGCAGTCCGAGGTGCCGCCGCGTGTTCTCGGCCGGCAGCGGATCGCGCAAGGTGAACCGCTCGCCGTCGTAGACCAGCAGCCCGCGCAACAGGAGATGCCCGGCGTAAAAACCCTGCGAGTGGAACCAGACCCGGCCCTGGGTATCCTCGCAGGAAAGTACCTGGTCCCAGCCTTCCACGCGCGCCTGGACGGACCCGGACGTTTGCCCCGGGATGAAACCTTCCTCCATGGCGAGCACGCGCACGCACCCGGCGGTGCCGTCGGGCGAGAGCCGGCAGATGTACGGGCTGGAATTGGTCCAGCCACACGTTGTTCCTGGAAGCCGCGAGCAGGCACGGGAACCCCGGACCCGGGTCGGGGTGGGCGAGCGCGACAGGATCGGGCGGGCGTTCCTGCTTGCCGCGCTGCACGCTGAAATAACGTTCCTTTTCCTGGTTGCCCCACAGGCACGCCACCGCGCCGTCCGCGCGGCAAACCAGCGCCAGGGCTCGGCATTTTTTGTCGGCCATGCCGTTGACCGGCACCTCGCGCCAACGATTGCCCGCGAGCCGGTAAAGCGGTCCGGCGATGCGCGGATCAATCCCCCAGATTTCGCCGTCGCCGTCGCGCACGACATCCCGGATCGGAGGCGGCTTGTCGGGGGCGGATTCATCGCCGCGCAGGGGCGACAGAGCGAGGGACGCGCAAAGCAGAGCGTAGGCGAACAGCGGAGGGCGGCGGCTTACACTCATGGGTTCTTTTCCGGCGACGGCGGGGGGATGTTCCGCGTGCGTTCGATCTGTCCGAGGGTTGCGTCGATCCACCAGCGGCGGTCCGCGTCCGCCGTTTGACGCGCCGCGCGCAACGCGGGCACCGCCAGGTCCGGCTGCAAGGCCAGCGCGTCGACCGAGGATTTTCGTCGGGCGTAATCGGGGTCCGCCAACCCGGCGACCAGGTCCGCGATCTGCCGGGCCGGATCGATCCGGATCTCGAAGGCCGTCTCGGCCGGGCGACCCTCCGCTTGCAGTTCCGCGTCGTGGGAGGTCGCGCGGAGTCGGTGTTTTCCGTTGGCCAAGCCGCTCAGGGTGAGCGGGTTGTCCCTGGAAACCTGCCAGGGGCCGTCGTCCAGTTGCCAGCGCGTTTCCACCGGCAGCGCGGATTCCACCTTGAACCGCACCTGCACCGCGTCCGCTGCGATGGGCACCACGGCAACCGTCGTGCGCGGGGGGGCGGAGCGCGGCTTGAGGAGAAAATTCTGCGTCCCGGCCATCGTGGTTCCCAGCAGCGCGTTCCCCCGGTTGTCCACGTAGACGGCGCGCATCTTGCGCTCGGTGTGGAAGGGGCTGGACTCCCCCGGAACGAACACTTTCGCGCAATGGCCGGGAACGGCGCGGTAGAGCTCGCCCTGCCAGGTGAGCCAGTACGTGCCCAGGTTGTCCTGCACGATGGAATCCGGCTCGGCCGTCACGCAGCCTTCCGGGGGTTCGGGATGGACCGCGCGGTTGTTGCCCGAGTTCTCGCTCCAGATATCGGTCGGGAAACGGCTCTGGAAGGGCACTTCCGACCACTGACCATCGTCGCTCCTGCGCCGGGTCGTCTTGTCGCGCAGGTTGACGCAGAGACGGCCGTCGGCGTCGAACCACGGCGGCCCCAGCGCGCTGTCGTCGGTCTTGCCGGTGATCTGCCGCCGCTCGAAGCGTTGCCATGCCGCGCCGTCGTAGTAGAGGATCGATCCCACGTCCCGCCGGAAGGCGATCCGCCGGCCGTCCGCGCCGTATTGCGGATCGACCGCGAACAGAGGGTTCGGCGGGAAATGCGGCGGATGATCCCGCAACTCCAGGTAGGCGGTCTGCGTGTCGGCGAAATTCCGCCACTGACCCGTCCTTGTATCCAGGACGTGCGTCTTGCGCTCGCCGTTGGAGGTATCGACCCACAGACGGCCCTCGGCATCGGCGAGCGGGGTCGTGACCCGGAACATTTTCTCCGCGCCCGGGATGGGGTAAGCGGCCCACTTCTCGCCGTCCCATCCGCTCAACGCGCCGGGCGAATCCCTCAGCACGATCCAGGGACGCCCGTCGGCGTCCGGCGTCCAGCCCGACTCCGAGTTGACCGGAACGATCCGGGGATTTTCCTGGTCGCGCGGCGGCAGCGAAAGCGCGCCGTGGAATATCTTGGCGGAGTGCCCGATGGCAAAGAACGTCCCGTCGGGCAGACGGGTGAGGGTGCGCACGTCTTCCACGGGAAAACCGGAACGCCACGACAACGGCGCGGGCGGGCCCTGCCGGGGGATGAACCACGGCCCCGCCGCGTACGCTCCCACGAGGAGCCCCTCGTTGACCGGGAGCCAGGGGCGGGAATACCAGGCGTTGAAGTGCGTGTCCAGTTCCGGGAGCACCTGCTGCCAGGTGCCGTCGCGCCAGCGCCAGAGGATTTCCGGCGGGGAGGCAGGCGCGCCCGTGTCGTGCTCGACGGCGTAGAGGTCGCTGCCGGCGACGAACATCTCGTGCACGCAGCACAGCGCGTCGGGCGCGGGGTCGGGCAGACGCTCCAGCGCAAGGGACTCGACATCGAGGCGGTAGACGCCGTCCGAGCGCACGCTCATCCACAGGTGCCGTTCGTCCGCCCGGGCGAGGGTGAGGATCTTGGCTCCCTTCTTCAAGGTAGCGCAGGGGTCGCGCCGCTCCGCCTTTTCGCCGTCGAGCACCAGGACGCCGCGCAAGGTCGCCCAGTTGGACGCCATCGGGCCCGACCAGACCCAGACGCGGCCCAGCCCGTCCTCGACGGCTTGGATTTCGTTGTAGCCCTGCTTGGCCAGCTTCGGCGCGTCGAGTTCCTCCGGGGTGACCTCGTGCGCGAGATGGACGCCCGCGTCGTCCACGCGGTAGACCTGCGGGAATTTCCCGGTGATCCAGAGGCGGTTGTGCGAATCCGCCAGCGGCGTCGTCTGCAAACCGCTCCCCTCGATCCGGCCGGCGCAGGTCCCGACCAGCCGCGCCTTTTCCCGCCCCAGGTGCCGCGTGACGGCGAGCGTCTGGTCGTCGATCCGCCACAGGCAAGCCACGGAGCCGTCAGCCATGACGGCGACCTTGGCCGGCATGGCATGGGCGAGCGCATCGGCCGGGGCCGCCTGCTCCTCCCACTGCCGGCCGTCGAAACGGTAGACACGCCCGTACTCCGCCCGGCTGAAAGCCCACAGGCAGCCCGCGCGATCCTGCGCCGCATCCTCGAAGTAAGGCGGCGGCGGCTCCAACGCGACGGCGGCGGACGCAGCCGCCAACCAGAGCAAAAGCGCCAGACGCATGGCCGCGTTTTACCAGGAATAATGGACCTTGTAATTGAGAACCTTTTCCTCGTCGGGCTTGATCTGCACGCGGAACTCGATGGCCTGCGAGTCTGTCTTGACGAACGGGTCGCTGTGCTCGGAGATGTCCCAGTTCGTCCAGCGGTAGAGGTGTTCGACGACGCGGATTTCCACCGTTTCCTTCTTGTGGTTGCGCAGGCGGATCTCGAACCACTCGTCGGCCCACTGGTTGCGCGAATTGTCCACCTTGTAGGCCGTGCGCTTGCGCTCGCCGGTCAGGTCGAAGGCCGAGCCCGTGAAGACTCGCACCGTCTCATCCTTGGGTGTGTGGTCGATGACGTTCTCGCCCGTGAACTCCAACTGCCCGTCCGAGTCGCGCCGGTAAAAACGCACGCGGCCCTTGGGCAGCGGCATGCCGAGGCGGTTGGCCTCCGAGTTCTTGAACTCGCGCATCGTCCACACTTTCGGGTTGCTCTGCGTGCCGTATTCCGACTGGTTGCGGATGCTTTCCATGTTGTAGCCCCGGTAGCGGTTCGCATCGATCTTGACGCCGTCGTACACGTAGAAGCGCGTGGAGGTAACGCCCTCCGTGCGCACGAACTCGACCTGCTTGGTCTCGCGGTCGTGTAGCGTCGTGGGTAGCGGCAAGGTGTAGAGATGGTAATCGTCGAAGGTTTTTTCGGTCACGGCGAGGTCGTCGGAAACTTTGTCGTAAGCAAACCTAGACGCGCCTGCGGTCACGGCCATCGCGTTCCCGTTGGGGTCGATTTTATTCACGTCGCCGGCCATGAGTTTGATCCGCGCGTCGGCGAAGGTCTTGCCGCTCTGGTTGTCGATGGTCACGAGGCCCGTGAGGTCGATCCGGTCGCCCTTCTCCGGCGCGACGACGCTGTAGTCCGCCTCCCAACTCATGCCTCCGGTGATGTAAGCCAGTTCGGCGTCGAGCTTGGCGGCGTCGGTGCTGTCGATCTTCCAGGCGAGCGTCGGCTTGAGGATCGCGTCGTCGGCCAGCGCGGGGAAGAGTGGTTGGCCGGGTAGGGAAAAACGCAGCTTGCCGTCCACCTCGATGATGGGCTCGCCCATGCCGGTGCCGTTGTTGGCGTAGGCCATCTGCTGCTGGTAATACTGCTGGTTGTAGCGTTGCAGGCCGACGGAATGCGGCACGTAGCCGCTGCGGATGATCTTGCCGTGGACGATCTCTTCCTTCGCCTCCGGATGGGTCACGAGGAAGTCGATGGTCTTGCCCTCGAACAACGAGAGCAAGAGCGATTGCGAGACGGGGTCGGCGCGGTAGTTTTGTTCGAGGATGCGCAGGCGCACCTTGCCAGCCGGGTCGCGCAGGATGACCGAATCGGGCTCCAAGTGCGTGGTCGTGTCGGTGAAGCGCACGTCATTCGCCCCGGCCTTGAGGTCGAGCGGAACGGTGTCGCGCACGACGGCGAAATTCTGGTTGTAGATCGTCAGCGCCGGATCGGCGGCGAACGCGTCGGCCAGCGGGAGAACGAGCAGGAGAAGAAGGGATTTGTACATGGACTGGAGGGTGGGCGGAAACATTCTGATCCAGATTTGCCCCGCTTCCAAGATCAACGATCCAGCGGCAACAATCTTAGGGACTCGGCGCGTTCATTTTCTCGAAAGGCAAAGCGGCTTTCCTCAAGGAACTGGCGGATGGAATTCGAAGGCGTCCGGCGGCACGTCGATGGCCACGCGCACGTTTGAAAACTCGTATTCGCAACGCGGCTGGTCGCCCTCCGGCAGCGGGACCCGCTGGCTGGTGACCCAACGGACCGCGCCTTCGGCGCTCACGCCCGGCGGCAGGTTCACCGGCCGATGACGCGCATCGATTTGCACCGGACTGGTCACGCTCGGTCCCGGATTCAACATGCGGCTCGACACCCTCGCCGGGAACCAGAACCCGTCCGCCACCTGCGAGAACTCCGCCACCTCGAACACGGACTCCGGTTCCTCATCGGCAGCCGCTTCGGCGAAACGGATCAGCGCGTACGCACGCTCGGGATCGAGATGATAGACGTGGCGACCGCCCCGCGTGAACACCTGCTCCAGCCGCAACACCCGGCGGCCGTGCGGCGTGCTCTCCCAATCGGCGGTGCGCGCTTCCACGATCCCGCGTGCGTCGAAGCGTTCCGGTTCCAGGATAGCCCGGGCCAGCCGCATGGGTTCGGACTCCACCGGGCCGATCTGGCCGGCGAACTCGCGACGGCCGAAGCGGCAAAGCAGAAACCGCTCGCCGGTCAGGTAGATGTCCGTGGGACGCAGGTAAACGGTGGCGCGCCAGCGACGCTCCTTGGCATAGCTGGTGGTCTGGCGGCCATCGCCGATCTCGGTATGGGTCCGGACGACGAACCCGCGCCGGGACGGGTCGTTGCTCGTACGCGCCGCCCCATCGGCGAACCAACGGACGACCTGTGGGTCATACTCCGCGCGGAAACGCCGCTGCCCGCCGTTCGCCTCGCGTGCGTCGATCAGGACGTAGACACGGGTGGGTTGGGGGAAAGGAACCCAAAGGTTTTCCGCAGACGCATCGTAGCTGAATTGCTGACAGACACAGTCCAACTCAAACGCGCAAAGACGGGCGTCCTGAGCTTCGGCGAAGGCAAGCAGTTGACGAAGCTCGTCTTGCATGGGGGCGGGGAATCGCGCGAGGCAACCGGCGCGATCATATCTCATCCGCGTGGCAGGTCGAACACGAACTCGGCCGGTGAAACGACCGGGTGATCAGCGGGACGCGGCAGGGCACCTTGGCAAATACCCGCGCATTCATGTTGACAATGTTCATTGATATTGCCAATTTATTCGCATGACTTTGCTCGACCACCACGCCGGACGCGTTCCCTCCTCCGGCTGGTCGCTGGAGGAACTCGTGGACGTGGCAAACCAGCTCCTGCCGGAATTTTTGCCGGTGGCGGAGGACCGGCCGGGTTCGGCGGGCAAGGTGCGCGACGAGGTCAACGTCCGGCTCGTGCGCCACTACGCCAGCGTCGGCCTCCTCGACGACAACGCCCGCGAGGGCCGCGAGGCGCGCTACGGCTTCCGCCACCTGCTCCAGGTGCTCCTCGTACGCCGGCTGCTCGTGGAGGGGTACCCGGCGGCGGTCATCGCCAAACTCCTCGCCGCCAAGACCGACGCGGAACTGCGCGCGCTTCTCCAGGGCGGTGCCAACGTCAGCGCCACCCCCGCCAACCCCGCGCTCGATTTCC
>CALMVM010000069.1 GCA_937873255.1 uncultured Verrucomicrobiota bacterium
GCCCCGGACACGATGAGGGGCAAAATCGACAGGCTGGAAATGATGCGCGGGTTCGCGGCGATCTACGTCGCGGGCGGGCACTGGGTGGCGGACGCTTTCCACCTGCAAGGGAGCTGGGCCGTGGTGCCGTGGATATTCGGGCAGGAGGCGGTGATGGTTTTCTTCCTGCTCTCGGGGTTCGTCGTTTATTATTCGACGCACGGGCACCGGGACCAGAGCTTCGGCGGGTATCTCAGGCGGCGCTTCCTGCGCATTTACCCGATTTTCGTCCTGGCGCTGATCGTCGCCTGTCTGCTCGGGGGCGGATGGTCGACGATCCGCGCGCATGGGTGGGAACTGGCTGGCAACCTCTGCTTTTTGCAGGACAACGCCGCAGGCAAGCCCGGCAACTGGTTCGCTCCGGCGTACGGGGACCTGCCGCTGTGGTCGCTGTCGTACGAGTGGTGGTTCTACCTGCTGTTTTTTCCGCTCTACAAGTTCGTGCCGCCCCGTTGGCAGTTGCTGGGCGCGGCGGCCGTCTCGCTTGCCGGGCTGGCGACTTTCGCGTGGTGGCCCAACCCGGTGTCCTTGTTCCTGCTTTACTTCATCCTTTGGTGGACCGGGCTCGAACTCGCGCGAACGTACGCGCGGGGGCAGACGCCGACGTTCCGCACCCAACGCGCCTCGCTGCTGGTGCTCGGTGGGTTTTGCGTGCTGGTCGGTGTGGTGATGCTGCGTGTCCTACCGCGTTCCGGGCCGCTCTCGCACGGCCTGCATCCCTTGCTGGAGGTCCGCCATTTCGTCGGCGCGTTCGTGATCGTTTGCGGCGCGCTGCTGTGGGCGCGCTGGCAATGGAAGGGCTTCGGGCGGATCTTCGGCGGGTTCGCCTGGCTGGCGCCGGTTTCGTACGCCATCTACGTCTTCCACTATCCGATCGGGACGCGTGTGGTCGGGCTGGCCTGGCTGCCGGGCGCGCCGTTGCGGGTGGCGGTGGCCGCCGCGCTGACGCTGGCGCTGGCGTGGATTGCCGAGGGACCTTTCCAGCGGGCGGTCAACCGACTGGGGAGAAGGCAGAAGGCAGAAAGCGGAAGGAGATGAAAAAATCCCGATTTCAGCCTGCCTTCGACCTTCCGGACTCCGCGCTTTTCTTCTTCCGCCTTTCCCTTTTCTCCTTCCGCCTTTCCTTCAGACCGTAGACACATCAGCCGCGCCGTCGGCGTCGAGGATTTGTTCGGCGGCGCTGGTGGGTTTGCCGCCGTTCTCGGGCGGGGGCAGCCAAGGCGGCAGCGGCATGAGGAGATACTCCGAGACGGCGTGCGCGGCAGGTTCGTAGGTCGCGCGCAGGCGGCGCAGTTTGTCGTCGGCGTCCGCGCCGGCGAGCAGGCGGGCGTCGGCCAGCAGGAGGTCGCGCAGCCGGGCCAGTTCGCCGGGTGGCAGACGGTCGGGACCGGCGGGAGCCTGCGCGTCGGACGGCCGGAAGATGTGCGCGATGTCGAGGAGAGCCCGTCGCGCCATGGCAAAGGTCATCGGTGCCTGGCGCGACTCGCGGCCGTTGACGCCCACGATCAGCAGCGCGCAGGCATCGAGGATCGTCGTCAGCGCCGCGAGCCAAGACTGGTCACGGTGCTGCGAACGGTAGAAACACAGGATCGGGTATGACAGGTGGCTCTCCAACACGGCGGCGGCCCACAACTCGAAGTCGCGCAGCAGTTCGTCGAGGTCGTCCGCGTCGCCGCGATGGTTGTGCTGGCGCAGCAGTTCGGCCGCGCTCGGCGGTGAGCCGGCGCGCACGTCCAGGCGCAGGATCGTCACTTCGCGCAGCGAGAACGCCCCGTAGATCACCGGCAGGTAGCTGATGATGCTCGCCAGGAATCCGAAGCCCAGGCCCGCCTCGATCATCGCGGCGAGGCGGGCGAGCGGGGTCTCGGGTTTTACGTCGCCCAGGCCGAGGGTGAAAAACGTCGTCCCGCTCAGGTAGAGGCTCGTTTCGAGTTCGTCCAGGCCGTGGCGCGGCGCGGGCAGCAGCGCCCATTGCAGCAGTCCGAAGCCGACGAGCAACCCCACCGCCCAGGAGATGATCAGCAGCAAAATCGACAACGGGCCGAACAGCCCCAGGAACCGCTCGCGGTTCGCGCCCGGGGCGATGCGACAGCCGAGCGCCTCCCACGGCAGCCAGAGCAAGCGGAAAAACAACCGCGTGAAGCGGAACAGTCGCGTGGCGGTGCGCGGGAGCAAGATCGTCTCGAACGCCTCCCAGAGCATCACGGCGATCAGCGCCAGCCCGGCGAGGATCGAGACGACGTGCCAGAATGTCACCGGCGAGACTTTAATCTTGAACGAACGCTTTGGAAAGCGGCCGATTTGCGCCGCCGCCCGTCCGTTTGCGGCGTTTGCACGAATCAACAGTGGACCCGTCTCCATGCCATTTCCACGTTTCTCCGTCCGCGCCGTGCTTGCCATGACCCTCGCGTTTTCTCCTCTGGCTGCTTCCGCGCAGCAGCCGGAACCCGCCGACAAACCGCTCACCGCCTACAGGGACAAGAACCGCGTCCTGCTCGTGTTCGCGCCGGACGAGAAGGATGTCGCCTGCGTCGCGCAAGGTAAACTCTGGCAGGGGGAAAAGGCTGGTTTCGCGGAACGCCAACTCGTGGTCGTGCCCGTGCTGGCCGACGCCAAAACAGCCGCCGGCGATACCCCCGCCGCGTTGGCAAAGAAATACGGTGTCGACCCGAAGGCGTTCGCCGTCGTGCTGCTCGGCAAGGACGGTCACGACGCCTACCGCGCCCCGAAGCCCGTGGAAGCCGAAACGCTCTACGAGGTCATCGACGCGATGCCGATGCGCCGGGCGGAAATGAAACGCCAGCAGCCGCCCGCCGCGCGTCCCGCCAAGCCGGATGTCGATCACGACGAATGAACCTCGCCGACCTCCGCCTCGACTACCGCCGGGGCGAATTGCGCCGCGCGGATTTGCTGGCCGACCCGATCGCGCAATTCGGCCGCTGGATGGACGACGCCGTCGCCGCCGGGGTGGTCGAGCCGACCGCGATGAGCCTCGCCACCGCCGGGCGCGACGGCGTACCGCGCGTACGCACCGTGCTGTTGAAGGGGTTGAGCGACGCGGGGTTCGTGTTCTACACCAATTTCGAGAGCCGCAAGGGCCGGGCGCTGGCGGAAAACCACTTTGCTTCCCTGTTGTTCCCGTGGCTGGCGATGGAGCGGCAGGTGCTCGTCACGGGGCGGGTCGAACGCGTCGGGGACGACGAGGCGGCGCGGTATTTCGCGTCGCGTCCGCGCGACAGCCGGCTCGGCGCATGGACCAGCGGACAAAGCCAGCCGGTCGCCTCGCGCGAGACGCTCGAAGCGGAGTTGGCGCGGGTAAAGGAACGGTTCGGAGCGCAGGAGGGGGAGGTGCCGCTGCCGCCGTTTTGGGGAGGCTACCGGGTGCGGCCGGAGACGGTCGAATTCTGGCAGGGCCGCGCGAGCCGGCTGCATGATCGATTCGAGTACACGTGCGCGGCGTCGGGCGGCTGGACGCTGGAACGGCTGGCACCGTGAATAAATGCAGAAGGCAGGAGTCCAAAAGGGTGAACTCGGTGATGCATCGCCAATGAGCATCATTTGTGCTACGCTCCGTCCGGTGGGAATGAAAATGGGTCATCGAAGCAACAGGTTTTTTTACCAACTACTTCGCGCGGGGCGGTTATCCCTTTGCCTCTGGACCTTTGCACTCTGCCTGCCGCCTGCGGCTTTCTCCGCCGAGATTTCCGGCCGCTACGTGATGGCGACCAGCGCGGCGGCGGTCCGCCCCGACAGTAAGATCCCGTCCGACCAGGAGGTCTACGGCGGCACGGTGAGCGTGTCCGCCCGCCGGAACGCCTACGAGATGGATTGGCAACTGTCCGGCGACTACCGCTCGCTCCACGGGCTCGGGTTGCTGGAGGATCGGGAATTGTTGGGCGTGTCGATTTCCACGGGCGGCGGCGCGTACGGCATCGCCGTCTACCGCCACGGCAAGAACGACCCCCAATGGAAAGGCCGCTGGGTCACGAGCATCGACGGGGCGGCCAACGTGGGCGAGATCACCTTCGACGCCGGCCCGACGCTGGTCGGCAGCCACGCGCTGACTTGCAAGCGGCCGGGCGTGGGCAGTTTCGTCGGCACGGTGCAAATCGAGGCGAAGGGGAGCGACTATCTGCTGACGTTCCTGCTCGGCCACGCGGTGCTTTACAAGGGGATCGGCGTCCTGTCGGGCGACGGACGGCTGATCGTGGGCTGGAGCTTCGGCAGCACGCCCGGGCTGGCGGTTTATCACTACAACTCGGATGGCCTCTTGACGGGCCGGCGGCTCTCCCTGCGGTCCAACGGACAGGTGTCGAGCACGAGCGAACGCATGGCGCGCGAGGGCGAGGTCGCCGCTCGGTTGTTGCCGGTGGCCGCGCACGGCGACCTGGAACAACAGGCCGAGGCCGGTCCGCTGCCGGGAGCCTTCGGCACGCTGACCGACCCCGTCCTGGCCGTGCTCGAACCCAACCCGCCCCTGGTCAAGCAGATGAACTACGACCAGCTTCAAAAG
>CALMVM010000070.1:0-4293 GCA_937873255.1 uncultured Verrucomicrobiota bacterium
TTCCTCACGCGGGCGCGCTTCGTTGACCGTCAGGGGACGACCGTCGATGTTCTTGCCATGCATCTGGCCGATGGCATTGGTGGCATCCTGCTCGGTCGCCATGGTGACGAACGCGAAGCCACGGCTCTTGCCCGTGACCCGGTCCTGCATCAAGAGGACTTCCGTCACCGGACCGACCGCGCCAAATAAGTCCTGCAAATCGGTTTCGGTCGTGTTGAACGACAGGTTCCCGACGTAGAGTCTGGTAGGCATACTGGATTGCTCGATTCTAACTGTGCAGACAAAAAGAAGCTCGGCTCATGTTTCCGCTCATCGGATTTCAAACTGTCTCTGAGGCTTCTCAACCGACAATCCACCACTGACCTAAAACGCTTTTGCTGATTTGCTGCGCTTCCATTCTCTCCTTGGAGAGTCAAAAATCAACAGAGAAATTGTCAGCTTTTCTGAATTCAGCAGGGCAAAGCTGAAGGGGAGCGGAATTAACCTGTCGTTCTTCCCCTATCTCCTATCTTCTAGGCCCTATCTCCTATTTTCACGCCGCCTTGCCACCGGCCAGCGCCGCCTCGTGATCGGGCTCATCGCCCTCGGCCAGAGCGCGCGTGACCGTTTCCTCCAGCTTGGTCAGCAGCACGGGCTTGATGAGGCAGCAGTACACCTCCAACCGCGCCAACTGGTTGGCGTTGGCGAGGTTCTGGAACGCCGTGATGGCGATAATCTTGCTGCGCACGCCCTTCGCGCGCGCCTGCCGGATGAACTCCGCCCCGCCCATCGCCGGCCTGCGCATGTCGGTCATGATGAGGTCGAACTTTTCCTCGTCCAGCCAACGGAGGGCCTCGAAAGCGTCCGTCGTCGTGCGTACAGACAAGCCCATGTGGCTGACGAGCGTCTTGTACAGGACAAGAATGTCGAAATTGTCGTCGAGGATCAGGATTTTTTTCATGGCGGACTGGGCCGGCAGGCGGATGACATCATTCATATACTACGAGGCAAGTCGCCTGTCGCGGCGGTGATAGGGTTGGTACGGCTGGAGACGGTTTTCGACGGCCCGGCGCAACTCGGCGTCGGGGTCGGGCACGCCGGTGGCCCCGCGCCGGGCAATTTGCACGCAAAGCTCGACGAGTCCGGCGTAGTCGGATTGGGAGACGTACTCGGCCTCGATGCGCCGGTCGGGGCCGCAGTTGTGGTAGTTGCCCAGCGCCACGCACAGCGCCCCGCAACGCACCCCGTAGAGCCGGAACGCCGTCGCCTCGCAGGTGCCGCCGCTCATCAGGCAGCGCTGGAAAGGGATGCCCGCCGCCGTCGCGGTGGCGGTGAGTTCGGCCGTGACGGTCGCGTCGAACACGGAGGTCTTGTCGCCGACGCGCACGATGGGGCCGTCGCCCATCTTGGCGGGCGGACGTTCGGAACTGGTTTCGAGCGAGATGACCGTCACGCCCGCCTCGCGCAGCCAGCCGTCGCGCGCCATCTCGACCGCTCCCGCGAAGCCGACCTCCTCGGCGCGGGTGAACAGCCCGTAGCACTCCCCGGGAACGTCCGCATGGGAAAGCGTTTCCAGCACGGCGACGATCACCGCGCAGCCGATCAGGTCATCGCAGGCGCGTGAATAAATCCGGCCGTCGCGCCACTCGCAATCGGGCAAATTCCACATGGCGAAGTCATCGAATTCCCGGACCCGTTCGCGGTTGGCTTCCAGGTAGTCCGCCGGCACGCCGCCAAGGAATTTCCACGGCGCATCCTCCGCCGGTTCGGGCCGCACCCAGCCGGGATGATCCATGTGCGCGCAAAAGGCGTAGCGCGCGCCCGCCGCCGGCGCGGAACCCCGGTAATGCGCGATCAGGTTGCCGAAATCGTCTTCGCGCAGGGTCACCCGAGGGCATGCCTGCAACAGGCCCGCGACAGCCTGGCGCACAAGCGTCTCGTGGAAAGGCGCGGTCGGCTCGCGCAAAATCGTCTGCGCGATGGCCGATAGTCTTTCCTTGTCCACGGTCGGGGCTAGAGTCCGGGTGTCCACGGCGATGAAATCCTTCTGGAAGCAGGTTCGATACCGACTCGAATACTTCGGCTGCGTCACCCTCGCCGGATTGATTCCTCTTCTGCCCCGGCGCATTTGTGTGTCGCTATCTGATACACTAGGGAACCTTTTCTATCGTTTCGACCGCCGTTCGCGCGCCGTCGCGTTGGAGAACCTGCGTCTCAGTCTTGGCGCGACGTTCGACGACGCCCGGCGCGAACAGATCGCCCGCGCGTCGTTCCGCAACTTCGCCCGCGCGATGCTCGACCTCTTCTGGGCGCGCAACCTGACGCCGAGCAACTTCGAGAAATACATCAAGGTGGAAAACTTCGGCGTGATCCGCGAGGCGCACGCGCGCCACGGCGGAGTCATTTTCCTCGCCCTGCACGCCGGCAGCCACGAATGGGTCAGCCTGACGAGCGGGTTCGTGGGGATGCCCTCGTCGATGGTGGCGCTGGATTTCAAGAACCCGTCGCTGGACGCGGTGTTCCGGCGGGCGCGGGAGCATTCGGGCAACCGGATCATCGGGCAAAAGCAGTCGATGCTGCGGCTCATGCGCGCGGTGCGGCGCGGCGGCGTCGGGCTGCTGGCGGACCTGGCGTTGCGGCTCGAACACCCGGGGGAGTTCATCAATGCGTTCGGGCGCAAGATGCACGTGACCTTCCTGCACGCGCTGCTGCACGCGCGCACGGGCGTGCCGATCATCCCCGTGACGAACGTTCCCCACCCCGACGGCACCTGCACGGTCACGGCGCACGCCCCGCTGGTTTTCCCACCCGGCACGGATTTGCGCACGATCACGCAGGCGTGCTGGGATTTCTTCGAGCCCGTGATCCGCGCCCAGCCGGAACTGTGGCTGTGGAATTACAAGCATTGGCGCTACCGTCCGAGCGACGCGGCACCGGAGGATTATCCGTTCTACGCACGCTGGTCCGAACGGCTCGACGAGGTGATGACGGAACACGAACGCCGCCACGCTGAAGAGACTGGGGAAGGCACGGCGCCACTGACGAAAGAATAACTCCGGGGTTGCGCGAATCCACGTTTCTCTGACTATCCCTGCAACCGCCGCGACCCGATGTCCGCCCCGAATTCCACCAAGGCCCGCCAATGGGCGCTCGCGGGAGCCGGCGTCAATGTCGTCCTGTCCGCCGGGAAGATCGTCGCCGGTGTCCTGGGCCATTCCTACGCGTTGATCGCCGACGGCATCGAGAGCAGCCTGGACATCGTCAGTTCGCTCGTGATCTGGGGTGGCCTGCGCTACGCCGCCAAGGAGGCCGACCCCGACCATCCCTACGGCCACGGCAAGGCCGAGCCCGTCAGCGCGTTGATCGTCTCGACGGCCCTGACCGGGGCGGCATTGTTCCTGGCGGTGCTCAGCGTGCAGGAAATCCTCGCTCCCAGCCACGCGATGCCGTCGGCGGCGGGGCTGGTCGTGCTGGTGGCGGTCATCGTCGTCAAGGAATTCATGTTTCGGCGCGTGGCGGCCGTGGGACGCGAGATCGGCAGCCACGCCGTCCACGCGGACGCCTGGCACCATCGCTCGGACGCCGTCACTTCGGTGGCGGCGCTAATCGGCATCCTCGTCGCGCGGGTCGGCGGACCGGGCTGGGAACGCGCCGACGCGTGGGCGGCCTTGTTTGCCTGCGCGGTCATCGGCTTCAAAGGCTACAAGCTCCTCAAGCCCGCGCTGGCCGAGATCATGGACGCCGCGCCGGACCCGCAGATCGCCGAACGCGTGCGCCAGGCCGCCGCCGCCGTCGCCGGGGTGGCGGACATCGAGAAATGCCGCGTGCGCAAGATGGGGCTGGATTTCTACGTCGACCTGCACGTCGGGGTCAACGGCACGATCTCCGTCGCCGCCGGCCACGACATCGCCCACGAGGTCAAGGACGCCGTCCACGCGGCCGAACCCCGCGTGGCCGACACGCTGGTCCACATCGAGCCCGTCAACGCCTGCCCCTACCCGCGCCGGACATGACGACTTCATCCGGGGTGGATGGCGCACCGTCGTTTTTTGTCGCCATCCACCACATCGTTGCAAGAGTGCATCGTCCGGCCGTTCCCCTTCGGCTTGGTCCGGGTTTTCACGATGGATCACTCGGGAAATCCCTTATCTTGCAAAGGGTTACACGAAAAGCTTGACCGGGTATTTCCGCCGATCGCTATAACGGTTCCATGGAGGGGAAAAAGGAAAAAGCAAACGCGCGTGCAGACGGCGGCGATTATGGATTCGCCTCGCCGAACCATCCGAAACTCAACGCGCTTTCCTCTTCCGGCTT
>CALMVM010000070.1:4303-7588 GCA_937873255.1 uncultured Verrucomicrobiota bacterium
CCCGCCGTCGGCGCACGGAACACCTCCGCCTTCGAGCCACCCGCCTCCAATCTCCCGAGAATTTCCTTCGCCCGGTCGATCACCGCCGCCGGCAACCCCGCCAGCCGCGCCACCTGGATGCCGTAACTCCGATCCGCCGCCCCCTCGACAATCCGATGCAAAAACACGATTTCTTCGTTCCACTCACGCACCGCGACAGTGAAGTTCTTGGCCGCCGCGTGCGTGAAGGCCATCTCGGTCAACTCGTGATAGTGCGTGGCAAACAACGTCAGCGCGCCCACCCGGTCGTGCAGGTGCTCGGCGACGCTCCACGCGATGGAAAGCCCGTCGTAGGTCGAGGTGCCGCGGCCGATCTCGTCCAGGATCACGAGGCTTTGTGCGGTCGCGTGGTGGATGATATTGGCGGTCTCGTTCATCTCGACGAGGAAGGTGCTCTGCCCCCGGGAAAGATCGTCACTGGCCCCCACGCGGGTAAAGATCCGGTCCGCCAGCCCGATCTCCGCCTCCTCCGCCGGGATGTAACTGCCGGCCTGGGCCATGAGGACGAGCAGGGCGGTCTGCCGCAGGTAAGTTGATTTGCCGGCCATGTTGGGGCCGGTCAGGATGACGAGGCGTTGCGTCGCGCCGTCGAGCGCCACGTCGTTGGGCACGAACTTCTCCCCGCCGACGCGCTGATCGAGCACCGGGTGGCGTCCGCCCCGGATGCGGATCGACCCCGGCTCGCGCAGGCGCGGGCGGCAGTAGTTGAACTGCCGTGCCGTCTCGGCGAACGATCCCAGGGCGTCGAGCGCGGCAATCGACGCGGCGGTGCGCTGGAGCGCGGCGGCTTCCTTCAAGACTTCGGCGCGCAGCTCGAGGAAAAGCTGGGTTTCCAGCGCGTGGGCGCGTTCCTCCGCGCCGAGGATGCGGTTTTCCACGTCCTTGAGTTCGGGTGTGAAAAAACGTTCGCCGCCGGAGGTCGTCTGCTTGCGGCGGTAGTCGGGCGGCACCTGCGCGAGGTTGCTCTTGGTAATTTCGATGTAGTAGCCGAAGACCGAGTTGAAGCGGATTTTGAGCGATTTGATGCCGGTGCGGGCGATCTCGCGTTCCTGGAGGGCGGCGATCCATTCCTTGCCCTCGTGGGCGGCGCGGCGGAGTTCGTCGAGGTCGGCGTGGAAGCCGTCGCGGATCATCGCGCCCTCCCGGGTGGAAAGGGGCGGCTCGTCGGCGACGGCGGCGGCGAGGCGGGCGGCGAGTTCGGGCAACGGGTGGAGGCGGGCGGCGAGGCGTCTGGTCAAATCGCCGGCGGGCAGTTCGCCGAGCATCGCCTGAAGTAAGGGCACGACGGCCAGCGACGCCCCGAGCGCCTGGAGGTCGCGCGCGCTGCCGGTCGCCTGGCTCAACCGGCCGACGGTGCGTTCGAGGTCGCGGACCTCGCGGAGGGTTTCGCGCAAACGCCGCAACAGATCGGGCGCGGCGAGCAGGCCGGCGACGAAATCCTGCCGCGCTTCCAACGCCGGCAGGTCGCGCAACGGGGAAAGCAGCCATTGCCGGAGTTGCCGCGCGCCGAGCGGCGTGACGGTCCGGTCGAGCGCCTGGAGCAGGCTCGTGCCGCCGTCATTGCGCGCGCGGACGATTTCCAGGTGCGTGCGCGAGACCTGGTCGAGCACGAGGAATCCGCCCGGCCGGTACGTACGCAACGTCGTGATGTGGTCCAACGGCCGGCGCATCGCGTAGCGCAGGTAATGCAGGATCGCCCCCGCCGCGCCGACCGCCGGGCCCATCGTCGCGCAGCCGAAGCCGTCGAGCGACTGGACCTTGAAGTGTTCGCGCAACGCGTGGTCGGCCTGTTCGCAGACGAACGCGTGCGCGTCGTAGGCCAGCGTCCGGCCGAAGTCCGCGAACGCCCGCGCCTGCGCCGGGTCGCCGCTGACGAGGAATTCCGCCGGGCTGATACGCCACAGTTCCTCAAGAAGTGCTGATGACCCTTCCACTTCCGTGACGCGAAATTCGCCCGTGGTCAGGTCGATGTGCGCGAAGCCGAACGTGTCCTTTTTGCAGAACGCGGCGGCGAGGTAATGGTTGCGCTTCTCGTCGAGCAGGCGTGCGTCGGTGACGGTGCCCGCGCTGATGATCTGCGTGACCTCGCGTTCGACGAGCTTGCCGGAGATGACCTCGCCCTTCTGGTCGCAGATCGCCACGCGCTTGCCGGCCTGGACGAGCTTGCCGATGTAATGTTCCGCCGAATGGGCCGGCACGCCGCACATCGGCGTCTCCCCCCGTTTAGTGAGCGTGATGTTGAGGATGGCACTGGCCTCCTTCGCGTCCTCGTCGAAGATCTCGTAGAAGTCGCCCAGCCGGAAGAGCATGATCACGTCGGCAGGCAGTTCGCTGCGGATGCGCTGGTACTGACGCCGCATCGGCGTGGAGGCTTCGGGAACAGACGGCGTTTCCAAGGGAGAAGACCGTACCGATTTGCTCCAGCCACCGCAACTCCGAACGCCTCCCGTACCCGGCCGGCGCCTAAATTGATGATCGACGCATTTTTATCGATTTCCGTTTTGCCTCGCACTTGGCATCTTGACCTCACCTCCGAACTGGTCTTTTCCTAAATCCCGCGCGTTTCCTCCCATGAGTACCCCGTCCGATTCCTACACCCTGCCGCCGCCCTCGGCGCTGCGCAGATTCACCGCACGCGCCGTGCAGTTCGTGGCGACGGTTTTTTTCCGGCTGATCTACCGCGTCAAGCCGGTCGGCGTCGAGCACCTCCCGAAGACCGGCGGCGTCCTCCTGCTGCCCAACCACATCACCTGGGTCGATGCCATCATCCTGCAAATCTCCTGCCCGCGATCTTCGACGCGTTCTACCGGCACCCGGTGCTCAAGCCGTTCCTGCGGCTTTTCGAGGCGATCCCGATCTCCGCCGCGCACGCCCGAGACGGCCTGCGCGCGGCGGCCGAACGCCTCCAGGCGGGCGAGGTCGTGTGCGTGTTCCCGGAAGGCGAACTCTCCCGCACCGGCACCCTCCTGCGGTTGAAGAAGGGTTTCGAGATCATCGCGCGCAAGGGCGGCGCGCCCGTCGTACCCGTGTGGATGGATCAACTCTGGGGGTCCATCTTTTCGTTCGAGGGCGGCCGGTTCTTCCGCAAGTGGCCCAAGCGGTTCCCCTACCCCGTGACGGTGTCCTTCGGCGAACCCCTCGCCCCCGAGCAGGCCGACGTGGCCACCGTGCGCCAGCGGCTCCTCGACCTCGGCGAATCGAGCTACGAACTCCGCCCCGCCCTGGGCCGCAACCTCGCCGCGGCGT
>CALMVM010000071.1:0-5101 GCA_937873255.1 uncultured Verrucomicrobiota bacterium
TTATTAGTATTTTTTTTCCAGGTAAAATTTCTGGATTGCGCATAAACCTATCACTCGTGTTAAATACCTGGAAAAACGTCAGGATCGTGTGAACAAACAGCCGTTTTCTCCTCTGAAAGTCCCGGCACTACGACTTTGGTGGTCCATCACTGGTTTCGCCGGGAAAAACGTCAGGATTGCCCGATAAAAAATTTCCCTAAGAACTAAGAACAACCAAGAACCATAAAGAACGATGAAGACTTTGAACGCCAAATAGGAAAGGCTGACCAAACACGCGCCAACCAACCCTCGGAATCCACGCTGCAAGATATTGCACCACCGACTTGTCTCGCTCCAGTTCGGCTGGAACGATCTGGCACACAACGCCGGTAAAACGGTCGAAACGATTTCGATGCCGACCGCTCCGCCACCTCTTGTGCGCACCCCGGAAAACTTTGCCGGAACGGGTTTCCGCCGACCGTGTGCCGCGCGGGATAAATTCTCCCTTGTATACAAGCGCGATTTTCGACGCGCGGGCCGGTCAGATTTTTGGATCTCGCTTTTCCGGGCCGGGTTCCCCACTGGCTTCAGGCGCGAAATCGCCGGTTGTATACAAGGCAATACCGGCCGTTCTCCACATTGCCTATTTCCATGTTCCATCACCCTTCCAACCGTGCCAATATGGACCGGGAACCGGAAATTGAGCGCGATTACCCTTGTAAGGGTGTGTAATATGCGGGCGGGCATCCGCCCAACCAAATTTCGCTAACTAGTGCGAGCACGACGACCATGACTTGGGATGAATTGAGCGAGTTGTTCGCAAAATTGGGCCAAGAGTACGACCTCAAGGTTCGCCGCGTGGAGGCATCGGTCGGACCGGAAACCATTGCGATGCACATTGTTCCGGCGGCGTGGTTTGTCGCTATGAAGTTCACCGGGTCTTTGAACATGGGTGTGTACGAAGGCGACGAGCACCGCCTCGTGGGCACCGAGCAAATCCCACTGGCCGAATTGACGCCGGATTTTGTCCGCGCGCGGGTGGAAGCCGCCTGCGGCGAGCGTGTCCGGCAGATGCTCGACCCGGAGATCGTGCGCGAAGTCATGCAGACCATCGGAGAGCAGCGCCGACGCGACGCGGACCCCGGACGATTCCGGGACGTGGACCAGGGGCAGCCGTAAAAACGGCTGTTGTCTCCCCAGGTTTCGAGCCTTGTGTGCAAGCATGAAAACACGCCGAGGCGACCTGCTGCAACTCGCTCAGGAAGGGGAATTCGACGTGATCGCGCACGGCTGCAATTGTTTTTGCACGATGGGCGCAGGAATCGCCAAGGGGGTGGCGGCGCGGTTCCCGCAGGCTCTGGAGGCGGATCGCCAGACGCCGAAGGGTGACCGGACGAAACTTGGGACCTGTTCTTTCGCGGAGGGCGACACCGCGCACGGCAAGCTCACGGTCGTCAACGCCTACACGCAGTTTCACTACCGGGGCCGCGGCGACAAAGCCGATTACGAGGCGATCCGCGCGTGCATGCTCTGGCTGGCGGCGCACTACCGCCAAGCCAGGATCGGCCTGCCGAAGATCGGCGCGGGCCTCGCCGGCGGCGATTGGCCGCGCATCGAGCGCATCATCGACGAGGAACTGGGCGGCACCGATGTCACGGTGGTGGAATACCAACGTTGACTATTGGAAGCCAAACGGCCTCCGGCCAGCCGTTACTCGAATCATCCGTCGATGAGCGGAGCCGCCCCCACCAAAACCGCCAACATCCGCGTGGGCACCGCTTCCTGGAGCGAGCCCGAGTTCGTCAAAGCCGGGTGGTATCCGCCGGGCCTACCCGCCGGACGGCGGCTGCCGTTCTACGCCGAACGCTTCGACATGGTGGAACTCAACAGTTCCTTTTACGCGATTCCAGCGGCGCGGATGTGCGCGCGCTGGGTAGAGGAAACGCCGCCGGGCTTCCTCTTTGACGTGAAGTGCCACCGGCTGCTTTCCCGCCATGCCACCAAGGCCGACGCGCTGCCAGCGGATTTGCGAGACGCGGCCGAACTGACCGACCGGGGCAACGTGATCCTCACGCCCACGCTGGAGGAAGAAGTCGCGGGCCGTTTCCTGGAGGGCATCGCGCCGTTGGAAGCGGCGGGCAAGCTCGGGGCCTTGCTCTTGCAGATGACCCCGGGCTTTGCGCCGCGCGCCGCGGACCTGACCGGGTTGGAGGGGCTCCTCCAGCAGCTTCGCGGTTCCGGCGCGCAGCCGCGCCAGGTGGTGCTTGAACTGCGCCACCACGAGTGGCTCGGGTCCCGGCACCGCGAACAAACCACGGCCTTTTTGCGCGAACAGGGCGTGACGCTCGCCAGCATCGACGGGCCGCCCGTAGACGCCAAGCATTTCACCATCATGCCGGCGGTGGACGAGATCACCGACGGACGGTTGGCCTACCTGCGCCTCCACGGCCGCGACGCCAAGGCGTACCTGACCGGCAAGACCGTGGCGGAGCGTTTTCACTACGACTACAGCGATCACGAACTCGACGAGGTGCTCGGCCGCGCCCAAGACCTCGCAGCCCAGGCGGACGCCGTGCACGTCGTCTTCAACAATAACGCCCGCGACTTCGCGCCGGTGGCCGCCGAAAAGCTGCGCCGCAAGCTCGGACAGGTGGCAGCCGCGCGGCAGCCGTCCGCGCGGCTGCCCACGCGACCGAAGCAGGGCACGCTCTTTTGAAGGCAAAGGGCGGCGGTTTTTTACTTCCCTTCGCTGGGGTGGAATAAAGTGATCGGAATGTTCGCGGTCGAACTGACATTTTCCAGTGGTCTCGCCACATTTTTGCGTCGTGGCTGGCGCGAGGACGGCGACATCGTCCGGCGCACGCTGGCGGAGAAAACGGCCGTCAAAGATGTCATCGAGGCCTGCGGGGTGCCCCACCCAGAGGTCGATCTGATCGTTGTGGCCGATGGAGAGCACGGGGAAAACCCGCGCGCGATGGATTTCGCTTGGGCGGTGCAGGCACCTACCAGGATGCACGTCTACGGCGTGCCCGCGCCCGCTGAGGTGCTGCCGTACGCGCCACGCCTGCAAGGAGGGTCACCGCCGCGCTTCGTCGCGGACGGGCACCTCGGCAAGCTCGCGCGCAATCTGCGCCTGCTCGGGTTGGACACCGTTTACGAACGCGACGCGGACGACCCGCGGCTGCTCGAAATCATGGTGGCGGACGACCGCGTGTTGCTGACGCGCGACCGGCCGCTGCTCATGCACGGGATCGTGCGGCACGGCTACTGTCCGCGCTCCGACGAACCAGAGGAGCAGACGCGGGAGGTGTTGCGCCGCTTCAGTTCGAGAGAAAACGGCGCGGCGTTCGCCCCCTTCTGCCGGTGCCTGCATTGCAACGCACTGCTGGAGGCGGTGGACAAATCCGAGGTGCTGGCTGCGCTGGCCGCCGAGCCGCTGACCTTGCGCTACTACGATGAATTCCGCCGCTGCCCGGGGTGCCAGCGCATCTATTGGCCCGGCACGCACACCCAGAAGCTCGCCTCGCTTGTCGCCCGACTGCTCGGCAAAAGCTAAAGGGTGCCACCGCCAACTTTTAGCTACCAAACAAATCCAATTGCGCGCCACCGCTGCGGCGGAAATGCCTGGTGGAAAGTTCGGGGCCGTCCGTCGGTATCCCCGCCCGCCGGGCGCTCATGTGCATCAGCGTCCAAATCCCTTCGGCGTAGCGGCCCTGGCCCCGCATTCGGGAGCCGAATTCCTTGTCGTTGAGTTTACCGCCACGCATCTCCCGGATATGGGCGAGCACCTTCTCCTTTTTGAGCGGATAGTGGCGTTCCAACCATTCCTCGAATAGGCTGCTGACCCCGTAGGGCAGCCGCAGCATGGTCCAGCCCACGTAGCTGGCACCCGCCTCGGCAGCGGCGGCCAGGATGGCCGGTCCTTCGTGGTCGGTCAGTCCCGGAACGATCGGGGCTACCAACACGCCCACCGGCACGCCGACCTCGGCTAATTCACGCACCGCCGCCAGTCGGCGCGTCGGAGGGGACGCTCGCGGCTCCAGCCGCTTTGCCAAGGTGGCGTCCAGCGTCGTGCCCGAAACATAGACGGCTGCCGCCTGGTGCCGAGCCAGGTCGCCCAAGAGATCCTTGTCGCGGGTCACGAGGTGATTCTTCGTGATGACCACGACCGGGTTGCGGAACTCGGTGAACACTTCCAGGCAGCGGCGGGTGAGCTGGAATTTCCTTTCGACGGGCTGGTAGCAATCCGTCACCCCGCTCAGAGCCACCACGCGCGGCTGCCAGCGGGGTTTCTCCAGTTCGCGCCGCAGCAGCTCGGGCGCATTCTCTTTGACCATGATGCGCGTCTCAAAATCCTGCCCGGCGCTGAAGCCCAAGAACTCGTGCGTGGGCCGGGCGTAGCAGTAGACACAGCCGTGCTCGCAGCCGCGGTAGGGGTTGAGCGAGGTGTCGAAACCGATGTCCGGGCTGTCGTTGTGGGCGAGGATGGATTGCGTCGAGTCGCGCAGAAACTGCGTCAACGGCCCCGGCAGTTCTCCGCTCGCTTCTTCCAGTGCCGCGTCCACGGCATCGCCATCGGCCTCGTAGCGCAGCCGGGAAAAGCGGCCGTCGGGATTGCTCTGGGCACCGCGGCCCCGCGCAGGAGTGTTCATTCGAGGCGTTTTGTAGGGGAAGTGGATCGGCCTGGAAGCTGGATGGGATGTTTTTGGGGCTGCAATCCACGCTTCGCCATCAAGATGATAAACCATCTTGCGGCGCTTGTCTTATTTGTGTTACAGGTAAGACATGGAACAACCCGTGCCTCCCACGATCACCGTCCGACCCTCCAAGGAACTCCGGCCGCTTTTGCTCAAACTCGCCAAAGACCTCGACAAATCCGAAGGCCAGATCCTTTTGGAGAGCGCCGCCGCCATTCTGGCGATGCTCGAAACCGGGGAGGACCACATCCCCCAATTGGTGCGGGCCGCGCGCGTCCTGCGGGAGCACAAGGCAACCTTTGCCGAGCCTGCCCACTCTCTCGGCGGCCGACTCCTGCGTGATCGGCGCGAGGTGAGCCTCTACTCGGAAATCAGCGCGGGCCATCCTTCGGCGGTTTGCGCCGACGCTCCGGTGGACAAACTCC
>CALMVM010000071.1:5111-17101 GCA_937873255.1 uncultured Verrucomicrobiota bacterium
GCCGACCTGGCCGGGAACGCCGACTTCGCCGTGATCGTGCGCGGCGACAGCATGGAGCCGATGGTCAGCGACGGCGACGTGGCCGTGTTCCGCGCCGCGCAAACGGCTGGCAACGGCCAGTTCGTGGCGGCGGTGCTCGATGGGCAGATGCTCCTCAAGCGCTTTGCCCGCCTGCGCAAAGGCAAGGCCCGCCTGGAGAGCCTCAACCCTTCCTACGCGCCGATCCCCTGGAACGAGGACGCGCGCATCCAGGGCGTGTTCGAAGGCCGGTTCAACCCGGCGCACCACGCCTGAAAAAGGCCGCGTCTCAGCCGTCCAGGTGGTCGGGCGCGGTTCCCTCGCCGCAATGCGCCAGGAGCCAGGCGTGTTCGGGCGAGTAACCCAGCAGTTCGTAGTTGACCGCCAAGAGTAGCGCCGACAGTCCTGACGCGGGCTGGGATTGTGCGGCGGGCGTACCCTCCAACGCCTCCGACCACGCGGCGGGGGCGTGTTCGGCGATCATGGGCCGGACCTGTTCCAGCGCAGAGGTGTAGTGATCCAGCGGCACGGGACCTAGAAAACACCAAAGCCTGAGGCGAGGCAACCCTTTCCCCACGGCGGCTTGGGAGCAGAAGGGGGAAAAGCTTTTCCCCTGGCCGGAGCCCAAAGCGTCTCCGGCGCACCCCATTCAACGCGGGGGAAAAGCGTTCCCCCGCTACGCCCCCTTTTTGGACGATTGCCCGCCCGGGAGCGGGAGTTCGTTTCTACGCCAAAGGAAACGCTATTTACCTAATACAAAGGAGTATTTGCTCGGTGGCTCTACGCCTCTGAAAACTACGGAAAAAAGAGGAAATATTCGCTTGCTTAACTAATCCAATTGAATTAGTTTTGTTCGTGAGGCTGGCACTGAGGCCAAGCCCATGAAAAGAAAGAGGCCGAGGAAGGTTGCACCCCTCCCCGGCCCGTAACGAACACGAACCCTAGCTCCTTAAAACCAAAGCCATGTTCAACGCCAGATTAGCAGGCCACCACGAGATCGACAATCACCAGCTCCGCGCCTTGGCCCCGAGTGTTTTCGCTGGGAACGCCCACGCGAAAGTCTCCGGGCGCTATTCCTTTTTGCCCACCGCCACGGTGGTCGAGGGGTTGCGCGCGGAAGGTTGGGCACCCGTCTGGGCGGGCGAGCAGCGCATCCGCTCCTCCGACCGGCAGGGTTTTCAAAAGCACATGATCCGGCTGGCACGGACGGACGATTTGCGCCGCACCCAGGCCGAGCGGCCCGAACTGGTCCTCGTCAACAGCCACGACCGCTCCAGCGCCTACCAGCTTCACGCGGGCATCTTTCGCTTCGTGTGCTCCAACGGCATGATTCTCGCGGATTCGGTGTTCGCGCGCATCTCGATTGCCCACGTCCACTTCGAGCCGTCCAAGGTGATTGAGGCGAGCTTCCAGATCGTGCGCGAGATGCCCGCCATCGCCGACCTGTTGGAAGGCTACAAGGCGCGCCAACTGACCACGGTCGAGCGGACGGCCTTCGGGGAAGCGGCTCTGATCCTGAAATACGACTCCCTGGAAAAAGCCCCGGTCGGCGCGGAGAGGCTCCTGGCGCACCGCCGCAGCGAGGACGCCCCGCCCACGCTCTGGAATACCCTTAACGTCGTGCAGGAAAACATGATGGACGGCGGGCAGCGCGACTACCGCCGCCGCCGCCCCGACCGCTCCCACCGTTTCTTCGGCAAGACCCGGCCCGTCAAAGGCCTGGACGAAAACGTGCGGCTCAACAAGGCCCTCTGGCACTTGGCCGAGAGCCTGCGCGCAAGCGAACCGCTGACCACTGGCCACATGCGCGACCGCGCCGAGGTGTCGCTCGTGAACTGACAAAAAGTTTTACGGGATCTCCGAGGAGCGAAGGAGGGTCCGACCCCCTCCCCTTCCTTTATCCAACCCCTTTCTCCCACTTTTTTCTGCACATGAAGGCAACCCACGACAACACCGAGTGGTTCCCGGCGTTTGCGCGAGCAGAAGCCCAGCAAGAGGAACGGCGGCGCGCCGACCTGCGTCAGCGACAGCTCGCCGACCACCGCGCGAGCATGAAAACGTGTTGGCCCGAATGGACCGGCCCCGTGGCGGGCGGCAACGGCACGAGCGGATTTTGCGAGGTTCACTCTTGTGGCGTCCACAACCTCACCCACGGCGAGACCCGCTACCACTACATGGCCCCCTGCCGCATCGAGAGCGTCAGCGCCGACGGCCTGACGGTCATCGCCGTCGTGGAGTACGACCGTCCGGGCTGGTGCCAAGACCGGTACAACGGCCAGCGCCTGCGCCTGGACCTGATAGATGTCTGGCCCCCGGTGTGGTTGTTGATCGCGCAACGTCGCGGGGAGCCTAGCCGCGCGGACGCCCTCGTTCCTGCTCACCTGGAGGCCGCCGCATGAAGCGAAACCTTCATCCAGCCGCCGCCGACGCGGGGCAGATGCTCTTTACCTACCGGCGCTCGCTGGCCGAACGGCTGGCGTCCGGAGACCTGCGCGACTTGTCGGCCAGCGCCAAGGCGGGGGGCTTTCGCTGGCCGGTGGCAGTTTCTCGGGCGTTGTGGGAGGACGTGGAGACCGTTCCCAACGCCTACCGGCGCACCGAGACGGCCCCGGCGCGCTGGCGGCACCTCTTCGTTTTGACGGCCACCGCCGCCGCCCAGGCCCGCCGGGAAAACAGGGTGGCGGTGGAGATCAACGTCGTCCTGCGCACGACCGACGCGCCCGAGCGCAGCCGCGAGCACATGAAGACCTTGGTCCTGCGCTGGGAGTGTGACGACGCGGCGGGTGCGGCCCGCGAAACCTTCACCCTCGGACACCGGGGCGAATGACGAATTGTTTGCCCGTGGCTTTGGCGTCGCAAAATGCTGGCGGAGCGGCGTTGGGAAGATGCTATCTTGCCCGCCGATTTCTTTGCTTTGCTTCCGATGAGCCGCCACCCCGATGCGCCCCGACCCGACGTGCCAGCCGACGGTGGTGGCGCGGCTGCGCCGGTGCCGGAGCCGGGGTCCGGACCGGGGGAAGGCGTGAGCGTGCATCCTCTGGTTGTCCGGCTGGTGGAATGGCGCAAAGCCAAAGGTTGGACCCAGGAGCGAACGGCAGAGCACTTGGACATTCCGCTCAATACCCTGCGCGGTTACGAGTGTGGCAACCGCAACCCCGGCGGCGGCAACACCGAGAAAATCCTGGCGCTTGTTGGCCTGCCCAAAAGCCGGAAGCGATAGAGTCGCAGCGACCGCCGTCCCGTTGGCCCTGGCCACGTGCCAATTTTCCATTCCCTTTAGTGGGATGTTCTCCGCAAACGTTCCAAAACAAAGCAAAAAGTTTAGGATAACTTCGATGCATGCGGTCGGTTTAGCGGCTAAACTGCGGCCGGACCGCCAACTTTTCGGCCGTGGAAGAAAAATGTTTAAGCTCGTCGTAAATCCTGTAATTCTAGGCTTCGACATGAGGTTAAAGCGCAAGATGACCGAGGCGGAGTTTGCCAGCGCCATCCAGTACATGCGCCCGCCGCCCGCCCGCGTGCTCGAAATCGCCCACGCCGACCTCGTGCGTGGGGTCAAGCAGGCCGAGATCGCCAAGGAGTACCACATCACCAAGGGCTCCGTTTCCCAGGCGTCCAAGCGCGTGTGGCTCGGTTTTCTGCGCAGCAAGGGTTACCGGGAAGTGTCTATCGTGCTGCCGGACGCGCGCGCGTTCATCGCGGAGGGCTGGGGCAAGGAGGCGGTGGACGAGATCAACCGCAAGCTCTGAAAGACGGTTTCTTTTTTGCCATGAAATCCCTCGTCATCGCCAACCAGAAAGGTGGAGTCGGCAAGACCGCGCTGGTCGCCCACCTGGCGTTCGATTTCGCCGAGCGGGGCTTGCGGGTGCTGATCGTGGACCTGGACACGCAGGCCAACGCGAGCTTTACCCTGCGAAACCACACGCTCTTGGGCGACGCCTCGGCCCTCTTTGCCGACAAGCCTCCCAAGGTGATGGCCAAGCCCGGCATCAACCTCTTTCGCGCGGATGCGCCCCTGGCCAACCTGGAATCCAAGAACCTCCAGGAGTCGGCCGCGCGTCTGCGCGCCAACTTCCGTGCGCTCGCGCCGCAGTTCGACGTGTGCGTGGTCGACACCGCCCCGGCGCTGGGCGTGCGTTTGGTGGCCGCGCTCGTGTCCGCCGACTTCGTGCTCTCGCCCATCGAACTGGAAGCCTACTCGCTCCAGGGCATCCGCATGATGGTTTCGACGATCCAGAACGTGCGCAAGGGCAACCCGGGCCTCAAGTTCCTGGGCATCCTGCCGAGCAAAGTGGACAGCCGCAACCCGCGTCACCAGGCGCATCTGGCCGAACTGGAATCCACCTACAAAGGCCTGCTCATTCCGACGGCTGTAGGCCTGCGCAGCAGCGTGGCCGACGCGCTCGCCCTCGGGGAGCCGGTCTGGACCATCCGCAAGACCGCCGCCCGCAAGGCGGTCCGCGAGATGCGCGGGGTGGCCGCGCACCTGCATGAAGCCATGAAACTTAGCAACGGCTCCACACCCCACCCTCATAAGTAAACCATGAGCAAAGCTTCTTCCCGTTCTTCTTCCGCTGCGTCTTCCACCTTGGGCTTGGACGGTTTGGGCGACCTGTCGGCGCTCCTGGAAACGCCGGTTGCCAACGGTCGGCCCCTGGAATTGAAGCTGGACGAGATCACCGAAGACCCCCATCAACCGCGCGTTGAGTTCGACGAGGAAAGTCTGGCAGAATTAGCCGAGTCCATCCGGGAGCGTGGGGTAAAGACGCCGATTTCGGTGCGTCCCATCAAGAAAGGTGGCGCGGGCTACATGATCAACCACGGCGCGCGGCGCTTCCGCGCCTCCCGGCTGGCGGGTCTGGCAAGCATCCCGGCCTACGTGGACGACGATTACACCGACGAGGACCAGATCATTGAGAACATCCACCGGGATGCGCTCCGGCCGCGCGAGATCGCCGACTACATCGGCCGCAAGTTAGCGCAGGGCAAGGCGCAGAAGGATATCGCCAAAGGCTTGGGCAAGTCGAAGGGCTGGGTGTCGCAGCACGCGGTGCTCTTGGATTTGCCCGCGCCGATTGCCGCAGCTTTCAGCGAGGGCCGGGCGACTGACGTGACGGCCATCTACGAGTTGGTCAACTGCCACAAGGAAGACCCCGAGGGCACGGAGTCCTGGATGGCGGCGCAGGAGATTTCACGCGGCACGGTCAAGCAGCTCAAGGAATACATCGCCACCCGCGAAAAGACGCGCGGCGCGCCGGCCAAGTTCAGCAAGGTCGACGGCCGCCATCCCAATCCGGACGAAGCGGCCCCCGCTGCCACCCTGCGCAAACCGCTGATCGGCGTGGAGTGCGAGCAAAAGAAGGGAACTCTTCTCTACACCCGCCGCCCCACGAAAAGCGGTTACGCGTGGGTGCGCCTCCACAACACGGAAAAAGAGGTCAAGATCGACAAAATTAAGCTGATTTCGCTTTCGTAGGGCTTGAGCTTTGCTGGTGGCGGGATGAGGGTGCAGGCCGACCTCACCCTCTCTTTTTCGCCGAAGCCGCCATGGCCCTCGAAAGCATCCGCCGCCAGACCTACCCCGAAGCCGACCGCAACGAGATTCAGGAGCGGGTTGCCCGGGCCATCGAGACAGACCCGGAGCCATTCTTTGCGCGTTACCAAGCACTGGCCCATTCCTTCGATGGCCGCTACGTCTGCTCCGATCTTTTCAAGGAGACGTTCCCAGACTTCAGCGCGTCCAATGAGGCGCGGGGCCGCTACAACAATCCGCTGCACAACAGTGCCGCCGTGCTGGCGAGCGAGCAGTTCCGCCGCCGGGTGCAGGACGCCTCCCGTCCCGAGCAGGACACGGTGATCTTTTTGACCGGGGTGCCGGGTGCCGGCAAGACCACGGCGATTTTGAGCGAGAACGATTTGGAGGCGAACGTGCGCATGGTGTACGAGGGGCAGCTCGCGCGGCCTGACAGCGTGATCCCAAAAATCGCGCAGGTGCTTGACGCAGGGCTCCAACCGGTGATCGTCGCCGTGCACACCCCGGCGGAGGTGGCCCTCGCCAACACGCTCCGGCGCTTCGAGCGGCACGGACGCGGGGCGAGCGTCGAGGCGATGGCTTCCATCCAGGGAAGTTTGCCTGACGGGTTGGCCGCGATCCATGCGCGGTTCGGTGATGCGGTGCAATTCCAACTCTTCGACCGCCGTCAGGGACTGGGGGCCACCGAACAAAAAGAAGGCTGGCTTCACGCCAGCGAGCTATCATCCGAAGGAACTTATGAGCAACTCAAAGCCCGGCTCCACGCCGCCCTCGACCAACACGAAGCCGCCGGAGGTTTCTCCGCTGACGCCATCGCCCAAGCCCGGGGGCTCGCGCCTCGCACCCGCGACGCGGGGCTTGCTGCGCCGGATGATGGACAACCTCACCCCCCACGATCCCGCGGCCCCGAAGGGCCGACTCGGGCAGAAGCCATAGCCGGACCTGCTGACGACGTGGCGCGGGCCGAGGGTGCACAGGCGCGTGGGATCGAAGCCGAACAGGCGCGGCTGCGTGACCAGTCCCTCGGAGAACGCTACCAGGGAGCGCTACAAATTTATCTGCAAGCCAATTCCCAACGGATCGAACGGATTGAGGACCGCCTGGAAACCCTGCTCGAAAACCAGCAAGCTGCCTTGGGCGAGATGGAAGCCCAGCGCCCAGGTTTCTTTTCCTCTGCGGGCACCAAAGCCACCTGGATAACCAGTCGGGATGCTCTGCAAGACCGTCAGCAAACCTTGCAGGCGCGCTTGTCTCGGGTCGAAGGATTGCGGGAGCAGTCCGCCGAACTGGCGGAGGAGAAGATGCGCGACCGCGAGCCGGAATTGGCTGGTGCCTGGGATTTGGCTCGGCAGGCGCAGCGGGGCCAACGGGAGGAACAACGTCGCGAGCGGCAGGCAACGCGGCAGAAGGACCGCAGCCAGGACCGCGGGCGCGAACTGGAACTGTGAACTGCCTTAACGTCATCGGAACAAGGCCATTGGCCTGCCTGCTTCTTTTGGCGTCAAAGATGCGGGATTTGTTACTCCGCACGAGCCACGCGGTTTAAGCGGCCACCCGGTTTGGTCATAGCCAAAAGCTATGGACTTGGCAGCCGCAAGGTATTGGCCTGTCCGCTTCTCCGAACGGACGTTTGAGGTGAGCGATATGGATTCTACCGTTCTAATCCCTTTGCTGTTTCCCATGGAACCGGCGTTCGAGGACTTGCGTGACGGCAGCCGCATCCGGGTCGTCCGTCCCTCCGGCGAATACGTTGGGGTCCTGCACGTCGCTCATCAGCCTGCGGCGAACCGCTTCGGGATCATCATCCAGTTCGGGCCTGCAAACATGACCGGCGACTCCCTGCCAGACGTGGTCAGTGACCAGGCCTTTGTGGCCACGGGGCACTGCGGCCTGCCGATCCATCGGCTCACGCTGGAGGAACTGCGCAGCATTGAGCGAACCGGTGATCCACAGGTGCCGTTTGCGTTGACCGTCTCGGTGCCTTGATCGTGACGAACTTACGGGGCGGCGAGTGCGCTGATCACCACGCTGCGGTGAGTGTATCACTCCGCGCAAACCCTGCTCTTCGGGGCTGAGTTCACGCAAATCTAGCCAGGGAGTACGACTAGCACGTCGAGCCCAAGGACCACGCCGTCAAAGTGGAGACCAAGCGGGTGGTCGATCCGGCTGCCCAGTGAGTCGGTCTTCAGGCAGCCGTTTCTTTGAGCACTCCTTCTTTCACCAACTTCTTCTCCGGGTGCGAGTCCGACAGCGCTTTGATGTGAGGCTTTTGCTTGCCCTCGAAACAATCGCTCACGATGCGGATGTAATGTTGCAGGGCCTGGGAAAAGTCCTCCTTGCGCCAGAGCAGATGGGTTTTGCTGTACACCACTTCGTCTAGCGGGTGGAAAACGACCCCTTCGTGCGGCAGCCGCAGACAGGACTCCGGCAGCAGGGCCACCCCCATTTCGAGCGCCACGAGGTGGATGAGGGTGGTGGTGCTGTTGGACTCGTGCTTGATGTTGGGCGTGAACCCAGCCTCGCGGCACACGCGGTTGAGCCAATCGCGCGTGCCAGGGTAATCGTCCTCCATCAGCGAGATGAACGGTCGATCCGCGAGATCTCTTAGCCGCAACGCCTTCTCCTTTTCCAGCGGGTAGGTGTCTGGCAGCACGGCCATCATCTTGCACTTGGTCAGCACGTCGCTCTGCAAACCGACGAGGGACGGCAGCCCTGGCTCACGCACGAAACCGATCTGGATTTTGTTCTTGTGCAACGCCAAGATCTGTTCGGCGGCCGTCATCTCCACGAGGTTGAGCGGCACCTTGGGCCAGACCTTGCGGAAGGCGGCCATCGTGACCGGCAGCAGGTCGTACTGCATGTCGAGCATGTAGCCGATCTTGAGCGGTTTGGAGTCGCCCTTGCTGTGGCTGCGCAAATCGTCCACGTCTTCTTCTGCCTGTCCCAACAATTTCCGCGCACGGGTGAGAAAAAACTGTCCATCCTCCGTGAGTTCCATGCGCTTTTTGTCGCGGCGAAAGAGTGAGACGTGCAGCTCCTCTTCCAGGTTCTTGATCTGGCGGGTGAGCGAAGGCTGGGCCAAGCGCAGGAGCTTGGCCGCTTTGGTCATACTCAATTCGTCGGCGACGGCCACGAAATAGCGCAGGTGTCGGAGTTCCATGGGGCGGGGTAGAAAAGTGGCCAGCCAGATAAATTGCCGGGGGAGACAAAAAACCTTCAGAAGGTGCGACTTGGATTTAGCCCTTGCCGGGAACCTTAGCAAGATGCTGACACAGGTCCCGCTACGCGGGGGAGCGACCATTGGTCGCCAGAAAGATTTTTGGTCATAGATAAAAGCTATGAGATCGCTGCCAACGAAGTATCGACGCCGAGCCAACCAGCCACCGGTGCCGCAGCGAACTTAGAGCTTACAGAAACGATCAGTGATCCCCGAGCGGGCACTGACCGGCCCATGAGTTCGCTGGCTAGCGGCAATCCGTCGTACGGAGAGGCCGCCCGCACGATTCTGTTGAAGGCAGCCTCGCTCCCAGCGAGTGGCGGTCTCGCAACAGAGATTTATTTCCAGCCCTCTTCCTATATCAGGCAATCGCCCGACCGCGTCCATGGACGCTAGACACACGAGAGTCGGCGCCGCTGGCTTCAGTCAGGATGATCCAACACCCGGAATGTCGCAGCGTGACGGCGTTGTCACCTGTCCTTTCCGCCCTGCCCGCCAGCCTGTCAGATCGCTTTCGCACCGCAGAATCCCAAACCAACCCAACACACGAAAAAACATGAAATCGCTCAACTCCTTTCACACCGCCAACTATCCCGACCTCTTCGACTACAGCGTCGTCGACCAGAGCGGCGAAAGCCTCGGCACTCTCCACAGCATGTGGAACAGCGAACAGACCGGAACACTGGAGTTCCTCGGCGTGAAAACCGGCTGGCTCTTCGGCTCCAACCACGTCGTGCCCGCCGAAAAGGCGCAGATCGATGAGAGCGCCCGCACGATCCAGGTACCCTACCTCCTGGCCAAGATCAAGGACGCCCCTTCGGTGGACGCGGACTCGACCATCAGCGACGAAGAGGAAGCGGAAATCTATCGTTACTACGGTCTCGGCCAAAGCACTTCGGCGACCACGACCACCACCCGTACGACCGACACGATGGCGTCCGGCCTGGCCACGGGAGCAACGGCGAAGGCCGCCTCAGCCCCCGCCCCAGCCAAGGCTCCGGTCACTACCGCCAAGAGCGGCGACGAGCGCGAAATCACGCTCAGCGAGCAACAGGTGAAAGTGGGTAAGCGCACGGTGGACGCCGGTTCGGTGCGCCTGCGCAAAGTCATCCGCACCGAGATCGTCAACCAGCCCGTGGAAGTCCGCCGCGAAGAGGTGGTCGTCGAGCGCGTTTCCGCGGACCAGGTTCACGCTGGAACGGCAACCTCGGACTTCAAGGATGAAACCATCGAAGTGCCGTTGACCCGCGAGGAAGTGGTCGTGTCCAAAGAAGCTCACGTCACCGGAGCGGTGCGCGTGAACAAAACGGCCACCGCCGAAACCCAGAACGTCAGCGAGACCGTCCGCAAAGAGGACGTGGAGGTGCTCCGCGACGGCAAGACGGTGACCGAGCGCGACGAACGCTCCAGCCGCTAAAGTCCATCGCCTTTTCATCAAACACGCTTCGCTTCCGCACTTCTAACCACGCAGGAAATTCACCCACTTATGGCTAACACCGAATTGACTCCCACCATCAAAACCGCCACCAGCGCGATCAATCCCGCAACGCACGCCACCTACTGGCAGGAAACCCACGCTTCGCAGCCCTACGCCAAGGAAGGCGGCACCTACGAGCAGTACCGCTCGGCCTACCACACCGGTTACACCGGTGCCCAGGAACACGGCTCCAGCAAACCCTTCGCGGATGCGGAAAGCACGCTGAAAAGCACCTACGAAAAAGCCAAGGACAGCGTCGGCCTCGGCTGGGACAAGGCCAAGCACGCCACCAAAGCCGCTTACGAAAAGGCCGCGGACGAAATCCAGATCGTCCTGCACGAGGAACAGCTCCGTGTCGGCAAGCGCGAGGTGTCCGCAGGCGAAGTGCAGCTTCGCAAGACCGTCCACACCGAGCAGGTCAACGTGCCGGTCGAACTGCGCCGCGAGGATGTGACCATTGAGCGCGTCGCTGCGACCGACGTGCGCCCCGGTGCCGTCACCAGCGACTTCAAGGAAGAAGTCATCGACGTGCCGCTCACCCGCGAGGAAGCCGTGGTGTCCAAGGAAGCGCACGTGACGGGTGCGGTGCGCCTGCACAAAACGGCTGAAACCGAAACGCAGCAAGTCAGCGAAACGGTGCGCAAGGAAGACGTGGAAGTCGTCCGTGACGCCAAAACCGAAGTGAAGCGCGACGAGCGCACGGGCCGCTAGGCACTGAGTCAGCTCAACCCCGCTCCTCGGCAGCAGCTTTTTTTAGAATCATGACAAACAACGACCCTATCCGATCTACCACCACCGGCACTCCGGCGGTGGAAACCATCACGCACCGGGAAACCGTCACGGCCCCGGTGCACACGCACCACACGCTGGACACGGCGGTTCCGGCGACCTCCCACGCCCATCCGCGCATCTCGTGGGGAGCGATCTTCGCCGGTGCCGTCATGGCGCTGGTGGCCCAACTCGCCTTTTCGCTCCTGGGCCTTGGCCTCGGCGCGAGCGCGGCGAACCCCTACAGCGACAACCCCGTGGGCGGTCTTGGCATGGGCGCGGCCATCTGGACGCTGCTCAGCGTGCTGATCTCGCTCTTCACCGGCGGTTACGTCGCCGGCCGTCTGGCCGGGATGCCCCGCGCGCAGGATTCGATGCTGCACGGCCTGGTCACCTTCGGGTTGACGAGCCTGCTCGGGTTCTACCTGCTCACCAGCGGGATCGGCAAGGTCATCGGCGGCGCGGGCAGCCTCGTGTCCTCGGTGGTTTCCACGGCCACGCAGGCCGCGTCCGACCATGCTCCGGGCTTGCTCGATGCCGCCAAGGACAAACTCCAGGACAGCGGCATCGACACGTCTGACATCCAGGGCCAGTTGGACCAGCTCCTGCGTCAAACCGGCAAGCCGGAACTCCAGCCCGAGAACCTGCAAAACCGCGCGCAGAATGCCGGTGACCAGGCGCAGGCGACCGCGCAGAACGCGGCCCAGAATCCCAACGCCGCCAACGCGGACGTGAAGGGATTAATCAACCGGTTGTTCGGCCAGAACAAGGACGTGGTCAACGCGGCCGACCGTGATGCGCTCATCAACGTGATCATGAGCCGCACGGGCAAGAGCCGCCCCGAGGCCGAGCAGATCGTCAACAACTACCAGCAGACCTACGAGCAGGCGAAGGCCAAGGCCAAGCAGCTCGCCGACGAAGCCAAGGAAAAAGGTCTCGCCGCTGCCGACGCCGCCCGCAAGTGTGCCGCCAAGGGC